>JAQWPZ010000028.1 GCA_029245125.1 Rubripirellula sp. | reverse complement strand
GCGACAGTCCTTGCAAGATTTGAGTTAGTCAAGGTCCCTGACTGTTCATGTTTACGATCAGGGAAGCGTAAAGTTTCGGATCACGCGGAGTTCCCATTGGTTCAATTGAAGATCTGGGCAAGTTGTGTACCACAGTTCTCTTGTGGATTTGATATACCGCGGCGCCCTTCCGTAAATGAGTCGTTGATCAACCGCCACATTTTTAAAAGTGTTGGTGAATCCTGAATTTAAGTTTTTTCCTTCGCCCATCATCAGTAAGCTCTCTCTGCCACCGCCATTTACGAGAAAGAGAGTGGAGCCGTCCGCCGACAGGCTCGGCCACGCTGGGGTATCGACGCTCGAATGCAAGCTTAGGATGCGGGGTCGCGACCAAGGGGCTTCGCGAGAAGATCGATCGCAGACCCAGATCTTGTTTTTCGCGAAAGCCGAGTTGAGGGATTCCGGGGAACGGCCACTGAACAGAAGCGTTCGCCCATCAAATGCGAGTTGTGGGGATTTTGGTTGCGAGAAATTGGCGAGTTCGCGAATTCTTGTCGCGGCGTTGAACGAGTGATCACGCGACTTGCGTGACGCGGTGCAGAGATGCCCTGTTGTTTGTTGAATGAAAATGATTTCAAGTTCGTCATCAGTCAATGTGAGCAATCGTCCTTCCATCAACGGTTTGAGATTGTTAAACGAAAGTTCCGGCGAAAGACGTTGTGCTGTCCAAATCCTGCTCGGGGTTGACTTGCTTCCCTCACGCAACCAATAGATCGTCCGACCATCAGGGGACACCCAGGGTGATGTGTCGATGTTTCCACCGTTGAGCTCACGTGGAATCACCACTTTCGGCTCTGCTGCGTTTGAATTGGCAACAGCGGAACGAGGTGTCGACGTGGCAGAACTGGCTGTCGGTGCCACAGGTTGTGTGAGCGAGGCGTGACGGTTTTGATTCGGTTTTTTTGGCGGAAGGGGAATCTTCAGCGGGGTCGACAAATCTCGCTCATAAGTTGCACTAAATTCCCTTTCGTCGAGACCTTCAAAGCGGGCCGGTCGTGGCCGAGTTGGATCCAGATGGCTTTTGACAAAACAATGGAGGAGTTTTTGTTCGCGGAAGTTGTAGATGCCGGAAAAGTCGAATTTTGAACCTGGATCGTTCCCGTACTCACCTGTCATATCGATGTGGCTCGGGTTCCAGGTTGGATTGATTCGATAAGTTCCTTTCTCGATCACCTGGCTTCCGGCATGTTGGTATCGAAAGATGAATTGGTTTCCGTCAAATGCCACCGTCTTGCCTGCTGTCCGAACTTGCTCGGCGGTCCAAGGCATCCTGCCGGTTTCCTGGCCCACTGATTGCCACTTACCCTGCAACAGGATTTCCTGACAGGCCTTTTCAGTATCGTGCGTTTTGATACGTACGCTACGGAATTCGACAGGTGCTTTTTGGCTCCGGAGGATGATTTTTCCCGAGCTCGAACTTAGCCCCCATACATCGTTGACAAGGAACTGATTGATATAGATCAAAAGACGGCCGTTGATGGCGATGACCGTCATGCGATTCCAATCCGTCAGCTGGTTGAGTTGCGGCGTTGACAACCAATCGAGATGTCGGCGGTTTTCTTCGCCAATCCAGCCATTCGCACTTCCGGAATGATTCGAGGCGGTGAACCCGTAGGTGAGGATGCAGCCCGTCCCAAACATACCTAGCCCACCCGAAGTTTTTGCCTGTTTCCGAAATTTCAGGATGTCATTGATTTCTTGGGTTTGCAGATCAATTTCTAACCCGGCAGGATCGAATTCTGCCTCGCTTCCATTTGAATGCACAATGATGCCGGAACCGTTTCCTTTTTGTGCGGCTTGTGGAAATCGCCACTGCAGATCCAACGTGTAATTTGTGAAGCGTTGATCACTGATCAAATAATCGAAATCATCACCAGTGGAGGTGATGGTTTGAGTTGCGACATCGAAGCCCCACCTGCGATCTGTTTTATGCTTGGTCACCTTGTCAAATCCAACATTCCAGCCGCTTAGATCGCGACCATTGAACAATTCAATCCAGCCATCTGCATCAGTGCTCGCGCTGTTGTTTGATGGAGGGGTTGGAATCGTGTTTGATGGGGATGGATTGCCCGAAGCGGGAATTGGGGCGTTCGACCTTGACCTTGGTTGCTCTGGCTCATTGTTAGCTGGATCGGCATCGGTCACCGCAGTTGCCTGGGGTGTCGAGGGGGAGCTCATTGAAGGCAACTTTGTGTTTTGCGACGGAGAATTCTGCTCCTGAAAATTCGATCGCTGGTCATTGTTCTCATTGATTCTCGGGTTAGCACCAGCCACAACGGCCGGTTCTTGGTCCTGACCATCACGGATGATGAAATAAAAACCGAGCGCGAGTGATAGCGTGATTGCAATGGCTATGAGAGGTTTGACAACCGGAGAGCCGGTTTTTTTACGTGGCGTTGGCCGGAAGTAAACCGAGTCAGAGGGGACTCCAATTTCTGGAAGGTTTTCCGGTTGCTCGACACTTTCTTGCTGGGGTGGTTTGCCCGTTGTGACTGAATCAGCGTTTTGTCGTTCTTCCGTCCCCCGCTTCTCCTTATTCACAAGTTGTTTGAGTAGTTTTCTTGCCTTTTCGTCATGTGGTCGCAAGACGAGGAATTGCTCGACTTGCGTTTTAAGGCCTTCGAATTGCTTGGCTGCGATTGCTGTCCGAATCTGGTCGCCAAGTGATTGCAGTTCTTCCTTGCGAGATTCCGCCAGTTTGCACAAAGCAGTGATGCGTGCATTGGAGATGGAGGCAGGAACACGTTCGAGTAGTTGCAACGCGCCCTCGATGTCATGACCGTTCAGCCTCTGGCTTGCTGCTTCGACAATTTCATCTCGCTGCTTTTCTAGCCGAGATAATTCCTGACGGTATTGGGGCAAAAGCTTTTCTGCCCAGGCTTTCTGTTCCACGAAAGCCGGGTGAGACATTGCGGTTACTGCTTCAAGGTGCTCGATCGCTTTGGCGTGTTGGTAACTCCGTCGAAGTGAGAGGATCTCGGTCTTAAGCTGCTTGAGTTTTGAGAGTTGGTCTTCAAGTTCGTTGGCAAGGTCGGTTCCGCAGTTGCCACAAAAGCTTGCCCAGACGCCAACAGTTTGTTCGCATTTTGGACAAGGAGTGGTGAGACTGCTTCCGCATGATTCGCAGAAGGTCATTTCAGGACGGTTTAACCGTTTGCATTGAACACAAAAGCCGGGTTCATGTTCAATCAAGGCGTCTTCACTCGACGAATCGCCTGTGACTGCGGAGAGCAGTTGGTCACGAAATGCCTGGCAGCTCTCGAATCTTTTTTCTGGTTCGTCCTCGAGCGCTTGCAGAACGACTTCGCGAATCTGCTCGGGGAGGCGTTTTGATCGAATCACTCGCGGTGATTCACCTGTGATCATTTGGTACAGCGTGGCGGCGAGTGCCCATTGATCGCTCTTGGCGTCAGCACTGTGCGCATCGCGATGCTGTTCGGGAGGCATGAAATCGATGGTTCCCAAGACCGCACCGGCCCGGGTTTGGCTATGATCGTGGTTTTCCAATCGTGCCAACCCGAAATCAGTCAGCTTGGGAACGTCGCCGGGAGCTAGAAGGATATTGGCGGGCTTGATATCACGATGGACAATGCCTTGCTGGTGGGCGTAGGCGAGTGCATCGCAGAGTTGTGCGGCCATGTCGATGGCGGCATCAAGCTGGATGGCTCCTGACTGTTTCAAACGGCTTGCAAGGCTGTCGCCGTCCACCAATTCCATGACGATGTAATGTCCCTGATCATCACGGCCAACGTCATAAATTTGGACGATGTTGTAATGATTCAGTCGGGCGACCGCCTCGGCTTCGGTGGAGAACCGTTCCACGGCTCTTTTGTTTTGGCTCAGGTCACCTTTCAAACGTTTGATGGCAACTGGTCGTTTCAGGCGATTGTCGACAGCTTTGTAGACCTCGCCCATCCCGCCATGACCGATGGCGTCGGCTACCTGATAGCGTGTCTCTAGGTCTTTGATCTCTGGCGTTTGCTCCCAGCCTTCGTCAAAACGACTGATGTCGGAGGAGGAAATCCCGGTGCCGCCGGCGGTCTGCCCATCATCCAGGCTATCGGCTTGCGATTGCTGTTCGACCCTGGAGTGAGCTTGTGTTAGGTCACGATCCAAGCTGTCCGGTTCATCGTGAGGTTCAGGCATGAGGGGCACTCGGGATGCTTTTCGATAAAGCAAAATCTGCGGGTTGGAAACGTTGGCGAAGACCGGGCCGTTTGCATTGCGTCTGATGCGCAATTCGACGCAGGTGAGAGTGTAATCTTAGTGTAATCTCTTCGGCGGGGTTGGGGGGGGAGTGGGGACCTCGCCGAGCGTGCTGGAAGTATGTTTTGAAGATGGTCTGGCTCGGCAAGCTTTAGATATTGAAGACGAGCCAACATTTCCTTATTGGAAATTGCAATCATCAATGTCGGATGCAGGCAGTTTTGCGGCCGCATGATCCACCAAATCGTGAAGGAACCCATCAAGAAAAGAAACGCGATTTCATTTTCCTCCAGTGATCGATGTGGCAAATATTTTTACCCTTCGCTCAATGAAAAGTCGATTTCCTTCAGATGAGCGGACAGCTTGGAGGAATTCGTTTGCGTTTCGGAAGAACGAGCAAAGGAGCTGGCTCGCGGAATCAGTTTTCATGACCTCTTTGTGAGCTTTCAATTTCAAAAGTGGAACTGCGGGGAGGATGAATCTCGAATATAGGTGAACAGTTCTTCTGTTTCGCCTTTGCTTTTTTAAAGGTGGTTTGGTCAGACGCGAGGTGGAACTCAAACAAATCGATTGACGGTTTATCTCGGATGCCACTAGCGAATGTGTATAAGTTTGAGTTTTGGTATTTGACTCAATGATTCGGTCACGCTCCGCATCCATAACGCTTTTTCTCCAGTTGTGACCTCTTTGCTGCATAAACGTAGGCAATGTTCATCAACAGGTCATGGATTCTGTAGCGACGATCTGTTGTCAGATGATGAACAACATTTCGAAGTTTCAATTCGCAGATGGATGATCGATGGGTACGCCAGTTGGTTCGCTTGAGTGATTCGGAATTGTTTTTATTGAACTCATGGAATGAGAAGCGGTTTTAGCTTGCGTGAGGATTCCAGGGACTGGAGTGCTGAATTTGAAGGCAGGCGACAGTGAAGAAACAAAGCGTTCGGAAGGAGGCTTTGTTGATTTTGATTGTGTTAAGTCATTGCCGGTGAGGTGGTTCAGCTTGAAACGGATAATCCGTTGTTACATTCGGTCTATTCCGTAACCCGTAAAAGCCATCCAAATAATCTGTTTTGGCGTTCCGATTCTTCTTCTACACACGGAACTGTTTCTCTCAATGCCATTCTTGAGCTTGTTGGATTGACTAGCACGCTCCCCTTCCCGACAAGGATGTTTCAAATGCGTACTAAACTTTTGTGGAATGCAACCGCATGGCTTCTATTGACTGGGTTTCAAGCAACTCTTGATGCTGATGACGGATCGTACTGTGATCTGTCCGCCTGCGATGACGCGTGTGATTCAGCATGCTTCGACCAACACGGATCGATATGTGATTTGATGTGTTTGGGTGATTCAGGTGGCTGGGAGCTGTCTGGTTGGTTGGATGCCGGGATTATCGGGAACACATCAAGTCCGGGCAGCAAATTCAACGGTCCGTACAATGCCGTGGATCGAAGTAACGAATTGATGATGAATCAACTGTACTTGGTTGCGGAAAAGAGTCTGCCGGGTTGCGGACACGGGATCGGAGGGCGAGTCGATTATCTTTACGGCGAAGACTTTTTCTTGGCCGAATCGATTGGAATTGAAAAACGGACAGATGGCTCGGCACATTGGAATGATGAATATTACGGGAGTGCTTTTCCGCAGGCGTTCGTCTCACTTGGGAATCAACGTCTGAATGTTCAGGTTGGACATTTTTATTCGATCGTGGGTTATGAGGGAGTGATGGCTCCCGACAATTTCTTCTACAGCAAGTCGTACAGTTATCAGTTCGCCGGACCGTTCACTCACTGGGGTGGTCAAGTGAATTGGGCCGCCAGCGATGCCCTGACCGTTCAAGCAGGACTGCACAATGGTTGGGACGCTTTTGACCGAGTTAGTGACAAAGTCGGCTTCATTGGGAAAGTTCGTTACGATTCGCATGACACCGGGTCTTGGACATCGTTTGCGATCACGACAGGTGAGGAATCCAATAATGGTTCGGGATTAGCGCTTAATCCCGATTTCACCAACCGAACTCGATATAGCTGGTTGGTTGGGTTGCCATTGACTTGCCGTCTCGATTACGTGTTTCACCACTGGCTTGGTTTTCAAGAAGGTGGCGCAGCGGATGGGTCCCAAGCCGACTGGTACGGAATCGATCAATATCTGACTTACTCAGTGAATCGTTGCACGAAAGTGGGGGTTCGGTTTGAGTGGTTCCGTGATGAAGAGGGAACTCGCGTTGGTTTGAACAGAGCCAGCAATCCCAACATCCCAGCACTGGCGGGTGACTATTACTCGCTCTCATTCGGGGTCAACTACACACCTTCAGATCACCTGACGTTGCGGCCAGAAATTCGGGCCGACTGGTACGATGGCGATGCGGCTCCCCAGCCATTCAATGATGGCAGCGACTCGGACCAACTGATGATTGGATTCGACGCAATCTTGCGGATCTAAGAGGCGTTTATCATCGGGCTGGCTGACACGCCAAGTTCGTTCCGGAACCTTTCCGGTTGGGCTTGGCGTGTCGGGCCCGGTATGTGCGGCTTGCGTTCGAGCTTTTTGATGTTGCGACATTACCGGCTCGACGCGCCGGCGAGTGGGGCTTCAATCTGTTTCCGTTGGGATTTCACGACGAATGCGGCATCGACCGGTTGCGTGTGTGTGAATCCACTCGCAAACGCGTCGAGCTAGTATTTCCCCGCGCGAAATGCATTCGCGGCGCAACATCACAAGTTGGGTTCTTACGCTGCCAGTTTGTTGAATGCCAGTTTGGTGAATGAGCGGCGAGCGAAGGCAGCCTTGCGGTCGTCCACGCAAATCTCTCCCTGCTGTCTGTTGATGTGCCCTTATTGGGTTGGAGCCCCCGTTATTGGGATCGAGGCGGTGCCTGGTTGACGGGATTTCGCTTCTTATCACCAGCGTGAACTGACCTGATGAAGATCTGACGGGAAAACTCTTGCGGAACCCCACCGATTTAACCAGTCGATTGACACTGCTTGTGGTTCCTTTTCGCCGACCGGTGTTCTGCTGGGTTTGGTTGTCCTGTTGTATAGAGAGCTGATATTCGCTGGCTTCTTTACGCCCTGGTAAGGGTGTGAGACCCTGCGAGGCTCCTTCGCTCAGCTTGGCTGGTAATGGAAAATGGGCGTCGATCAAGTTTGCTTGAGTTGCTTCGCTCGTTTACTCAAATCGGTTCAGCTTTTGATATACTGGCTCTGGGTGGTGATTCCAGTTCATCTCTTGGTTTGACGACCAAGACCTTTGTCAACGTGGCGTAAGCAAAGGCTCACTCATTGCGTTGTCAGGAAAGCATCGAAACCAGGGTATTGAAACCTGGGTATTGAAACCAGGGACAGAGGAACTTGTGATGACGTTGACAAGGCGTAGCTTTTTGCGTGCGAACGGTGTCACGCTCTCTTTACCGTTTCTGCACTCGCTTGCTTGGGCGGAGGGAGCCAGCGAGGCGAACGCGAAGCCGAGTAAGAAGTTAGTGATCAGCTACATCCCGAATGGGATCGTTCGCCGCTGCTTTTTCCCAGGTGAAGAAGAGGCTTTGCTGCCCGATTTTATCGGTGGATTCAACGCGGATAAAGTCAAGGAAGAGCGTCGCTACAAAAACAAGGCCGGGATTTATCCGCTCGAACTGACATCCACGATGCAACCACTTTCTGAGTTTGCGAACGATGTCACCATGATCACGGGATTGGATCGTACTTATAAGAATGGGCAAGACGTTCACGCGCAGGGGGCTTCGTGTTATCTGACGAGTGTCTCGCCTGAGCAAGCTGCGGCGCTGGATATGCGGCATCCGAACGGTCGAACTCTCGATCAAATCATCGGCGACAAGCTCGGCCAGTCAACCGTGTTCAACACGCTGGAGATTAGCTGCAACGGTTTCACTGCTGGAAAAGAGCCAATCGAATTTGATAATATTTCTTGGTACGGGCCCGGCAAAATTGCGCCTTCCATTCGGGAGCCTCAGAAGCTGTACGATCGGCTGTTCATGCGTGAGAGTTATCGGCAGCATGTTGCGGATGTGACCGACTTAGTGCTCGCAGATGCGAAAACACTCTCCGGTCGATTAGCCCGGGAGGATCGGCGAACGCTTGACGAATTTATCGAGATGATTCGCGGGATCGAAGTGCGGATCGAAAAGATGGATCAGTTGTTGGCCGACGTTGATGTGCGAGTCCCGAAGAATGAGGTGTTGCCGCGTGGTGAATATATCCGGCTGCAGATGGATTTGATGTTATTGGCGTTCCAGATGGGGATCACCAATGTTTCAACGTTCATGCTTGGTCCCGAGCGTTGGGACGCCACATTGATGTATGAAGGTGTGTTTGACAAACCCGTTCAGCATCACAACATGACGCACAATCAAAAAGGTGATGGCTACAAAGAGCTACAGAAGATCGACATTTTTCACATGCAGCAGTATGCTTACCTGATCCAGCGGATGAAAGAGATCAAAGAATTTGATGGTAGCTCGATGCTTGAAAATTCGTTGGTGGTCTATGGTGCCGGACTGGGCGATGGAGCGACGCATCAATATTACGACTTGCCGTTGATTGTGGCCGGCAAAGCGCAGGGGCAAATCAAGCAGGGACGTTTTCTGAAAATGCCCAGCGGCACACTGAATTCAAATTTGTGGCTGACAATCGCCCAGTTGATGGGAATTGAAATGGATTCCTTCGCCGATAGTACCGGCGTTGTGTCTGATCTTTGGACCTAATCGCATCGCTGACCTTTTTTTCCACCCATCCCCGAGACCGCTGTTCTTGTGAAAATGAAACGGAAGCAGACGCTAGCGATTCCTTTCTTGATTGTGTTTGGTATCGTTGCGACCCAATGTAGCTCGAGGGGTGCGGAAATTGATCCTCGCTTGCAACAACTGCTACGGGATCATTGCGTCGCCTGCCACGGCGCTGAGGAGGTCAACGGAGAAGTCAATTTTCAGGAATTGGCATCTTACGAAGACTGGGTGCGCAATCCTGCGTTGATCGAGCAAGCACTGGATGCGATCAGCACTTCAACAATGCCCCCTGAAGATGAGTTGGCCCCGTCCGATGAGTCTCGTGGTGTCGCTGCGCGTGCCTTGAGGACAATGCTGCGGGAAGCGAGTGACGATGCTGTTCCTTCCCGGCAACCACTGCGACGATTAAACCGTTTTCAATACAACAACACCGTGAGAGATTTATTTCAGCTGAAACGGGATGTTTTTCCGCTCTCGGAAAAACTGATGACTCGGTACGACAACTATCTGAATTTGCTCGGTCGTGGCGTCCCCGCTCGCATGCCGAAGATCGTTCACGTTGCGTCGAATACGTTGCAACCTGCGTTGGGGCTGACAGGCGTGAAGCCATTCCCGAGAGACCTGCGTGCGAATCATGGATTCGATAACCAAGCAGATCAGCTGACCTTGTCTCCATTGTTGCTCGACGCGTTTTTGCAATTGAGCGTATCGATTTTGGAGAGTGAGGATTTCAATCAGGAGACGGTTGGCGTTTGGGATGACTTCTTTTCAGCACCAACAAGCGATGGCGATCGTGATGCCGCGATTCGGCTGAGATTGCGGCGGTTTTTAAGGCTGGCATTTCGGGGGAACGTCAACCAAGAAACCGTCGACCGGTACGCTGAATTTGTGGTTGCCAAATTGGATTCCGGTTTGTCGTTTACCGAAGCGATGAAAAAGGTGGCAGCCGTTGCGATGTCTTCACCCCTGTTTTTGTACCGTGTTGCGACGACGGACGAGAAGGCTCGAGACTTCGAGTTGGCATCCAGACTTTCGTATTTCTTGTGGGCGAGTTGCCCAGACGACGAGCTTTTGGAGCTTGCTGAGCAAGGGCGACTCTCGGATCGTGGCGTGCTGCAGCAAACGCTCGATCGGATGATGAGTGATCGGAAGATTGAGCGGTTTCTGGACACCTTTCCAACGCAATGGATGCAGCTCGATAACTTAATGGCGGCGACTCCAGACCCGGCGATCAATCGATACTTTCATATGGATCGAAAGACGCCAGCCAGCCTGCAAATGGTGCTGGAGCCCTTGCTGCTGTTTGACACGGTGTTTGTCGAGAATCGGCCGATCACCGAATTGATCTCACCATCGTTTGGATATCAAAGTGAATTTTTGCAGACTTGGTACAACAGCGAACTCAAGCCACCGGCAGTGGATCGCGCAAAGATTTTAACCGCCAATCAAAAGCGTGATGAGCGACGTCGACAACTGAAAGCATCGATTGAACAGGATCAACAACACTTGAATGAGTTGGTTGACCCTGTTCGGGATCGTTTGCTGAAAGAACGAACTGACGGTGAGCCATTCGAAGCAATTATCGATCTCAAGCCGTATGCGGCTTGGGATTTTGACGGGGATCTGGATGATTCGATGGACAAGTTGCCTCTGAAAGCACATGGCAAAATATCATTTGAAGATGGCAGCGTCGTCTTGAACCAGGCGTACCTGCAGAGCGAACCGCTACAGATGGATTTGAAAGCGAAGTCGTTGGAGGTTCAATTCAGTCTCTCGAATCTTGATCAGCGGGGCGGCGGCTTGATGGGAATACAGGGGCCGGGTGACTTCTTCGACACGATCGTGATCGGTGAACGAAAAAATCGACATTGGATTTCTGGTAGTAATGGGTTCAGTCGTACGGAGGACTTTCCAGAATCGTTTGAGGAAACAGTTGCGGACGAGTTGGTCCACTTGCTGATGGCCTATGCAGAGGATGGGACCACGACGCTGTATCGAAACGGGCAACCGTACGGAAAGCCATACAAGAGTCGCGGCGCGACGTTTCCCAAGAATCGCAGTTCAGTCCTCTTTGGTCTGCGGCACTTGCCGGCAGGAGGAAACAAATATTTGGCGGTCAGGATTGATCAAGCGCGTCTCTATGATCGAGCGTTGACCGCGGAGGAGATCGAGGCGGTTGCTGCGACAAGCTTGAACTTTATTTCGACCGTTGAGTTGCTCGCGAATATGAGCGATCAACAGCGTCAGCGACGAGAAGAACTGATTCAATCGTTGAATCAAACCCGCGAAGAGTTGACAGCGGTTCCGCCCAATATCGATCTGAACAACGCTGTCGATCAAGTTCGACGACAATACGAAGATGATTTGAGGCGTCAATTACGGTCTCGTGAATTTCGATTCGTCGAGATCAATGACCGCCGCTATGGTGGAATCATCACCAACGCAGCGATGCTCAGTATGACCTCGGGGCAAAAACGGACGCACCCAGTTGCACGGGGTGTTTGGGTGATCGAAGTGATTCTAAATGACCCTCCCAATCCGCCACCAAATGATGTGCCCGCTTTAGACGAAGAGACCGCGGATAAGAATTTGACCATCCGGGAGCAGTTCGCAGCCCACCGTGCGAATCCCTCGTGTGCTGGTTGTCACAATCGGTTGGATCCGCTCGGATTTGCATTGGAGAATTATGACATTACCGGCCGCTGGCGCGACCGCTATCCAAATGGGCGAGACGTCGATGTGACAGGGACTTTGCTGCGAAAGCACGAATTTGGCGACGTATTGGAATTCAAGGAAGCTTTGATGCGAGAGAATCACGTCTTTATCAGAGCATTCACGAAACATTTGCTCCGCTTTGCGGTGGCACGGGAACTAAGCCCTGGCGAAAGCTTGACCATTGACGAAATCGTCGAAGGGTCAAAGGATGATCAGTTCAAAATGCGTGCGTTGATACGCGAGGTCGTCCTCAGTTCAAGCTTTCGGCGTTAGTTGGCGAACCGACGCATTGTTCCTGCTGATGTCATAGGTGGGGGGAGCGGCAACCCGTTCGCAATTGCGTCGTTTCGGTTCGGCAAGGGGTGATGCTGAGGCTTCTCTTTGTATCGATTTCGCAATCGGATTGAACAACCACCGATTCTTGGCGTTTGTGCTGGCGAAATTGCCTGTCGGCCGATTGGGAGGTTTCTGGTCGGTGATCGGATTCGCCTGTAAACACCCCATTGGCGTGCCAGAGACAGGTTTGCCGGGGAGTTAGCGGACCGAATCGGCAATCGATGCTTGAACGGAGGTTTCTGACCGGGCCGGTTATCATTTCGGACCGGAGCGGCAATGAGCGACTGAACGTGTAGAATATGGCATTCTTCGAGCATGTCATTTGTCAGTTACCGATTGAAAGGAAGTCGACATGTGGTTTCGTCCGTGTCTCTCTAGTGCAAATATTCGTTCGCGAGCGTCTGTTTGGTCCCTTGTTGCGATGATCTGGCTGGCCGCCGTTACTTTCGGATCGGTCGCCCAAGCACAGGATTTGGAAATCGAGGAATTTCGTCGGCTGCACAACGAGCTGCGAGAGCGGATGTCCGAGGATCTAGGCGACGCTGAATCCTATCTTGAGGAATTGATTGTCAAATCGCCTGATTCCGCTGACTTAAATGTGCTTCGGGAGAGTCTTGCATCGCGTTGGTCCGCGGAGGGGAAGTTCGACCGAGCCAACTCACAGCTCAATCGATTGATTGACTTTCAGATTTCGCATTTGGACGAAGAATCGAACCGCTACGGAATCCCCTTGACGATCCAAACCTTCGAACAGGTTGCGGAAGAATCTGGGAACTACAAAGCCTTTCGTGATGCGGTCGGCCGTGGATTTGAATCGCTTTCAGCGGCGAAATCAGGTGATGTTGAACATTTGATTCCGTGGTCTCAATTAGCTGTCTTGAAAGCTCAATCATTAGCACGCAAGAGCGAAGATGAAGAAGCGGCTAAGGCGATTGTTGAGTCAACAATCAACAAGCTTTCTGGTGCGTCTTCCGAGTCGGTCGAAGTGACTGAGGCTCTGATTCGAACACTACGTTCGCTTTCCTCTTACGATCCGGCGAATGATCTTTGGCGCGACAAAAGTATCGAGTACCTGGGGACTGCCGTTAAGACGGCGTTAGACGCGTTCCCAGATTCCATGTCAGTTCAAACTGGTTTTGCCGAAGTTGAATACATGATGATCACCCAGTGGGAGCAAGAGGATCCGGAAGCAACCAAAACACGCATTGATGAGGCGGTTGCCCGTTTAAACACATTGGCTTTGAAGAACCGGTCAGTCAATGCGATCCTGCGACGCATCGTGTTGCATCGCGAGCGAATGACCGCTGCGAAGTCGGTTTCGACACTCGTTGGCGAAGAAGCTCCAGAGTGGGATATCGACGGCTGGGTAAACGTATTTGAATTGGACCGAGAGTCGCTCAAGGGCAAGGTGGTGCTAATCGACTTTTGGGCAATGTGGTGCGGACCTTGTATCGCTACCTTCCCCCATTTGCGTGAATGGCGGGAAGAATTTGGCGAAGAGGGGTTTGAGATCGTTGGCGTGACTCAGTACTACAACTTCCGTTGGGACGAGGAAACCTCACGGGCTTCTCGCGCGTCAGAAGAAGTCGATCCGGCGGAGGAGCGTGAATCGATTGATAAATTTTTGCAACACCATCAGCTTGAACATCCCGTGATGGTGACGCCGAAGAATAGCGAGATGTCCTCGCAATACGGTGTGCAGGGGATTCCGCACGTTGTAATTCTTGACCAGCAGGGAGTGGTGCAACTTGTGAAGACCGGAGCGGGCGAAGCTACGGCGAATGAGATTGAAGCCAAGATACGTGAGCTGTTGGGCAACAAACAGGAGTCGTGAAGCACTCTTGGCATTCGTTCCAATTATCTCGATGACGGAACACAAAGGGATGCGAAGGATCGCAGATCGTACGGGTCAAACGGCGGTCCGTTTCATCAAAGTTGGGTTTTCGGTTCGGACCGACGTAGAACGCCGTTTCGTGTGATCAGTGCGTTGTATGAAATTCAGGGACGAATGTAATTCATCCATGCATCCATCCGGATCATCACTTTTCGAATGATGTGAGTGGCTTGCATTGATTGCGTGTAAATAGCTGCGGTTCCTTTGGCACCGCCAGCAATCAGATTTTGGTCAATCACGTCCTCGTCCATTTTGAGCACAACGGCGTAGGGTTCCGCGCCGGGTGTCATCGTGGAAGTTGAGACGATCTGTCCGGAAGGCTGTAGCTGGCCTGATGAGGACGAGTATAGAATTCGATCAACGGTCGCGGGGAAGACCGCTCCTGGTTTCAGTTTGAACGTTACTTCGGCGGGTTGTCCTTTTTCGACGAAGCGGAGTGCGTACTGTTGCACCAAGACAACAATTTCTGTCTTTTCGGTGTCGACAAAAGCCATCCAGGATCGCAGAGGTACGTTTGCCACTCGCTGCCCAGGGCGTAACGATACCGCAACTACTTCTCCTTCGGTTGGAGCACGAACGGTCGTTTGTTCGAGGTCGTATTGAGCTGAAGCTAGTTGTGCACGCACATTAGCGATGCTTGTGTGTTCACCATTAATCGTCGATTCAGCAGCTAGCTTTGCCTCTGTGGCGAAGGCTTTGGCGCGAGGTAATTCTGCTTCTACCAATTGTTTGAGCGATATTTCGACACTTCGGGCATTGGCTTTGGCACCATCAACTTTGGCAATTGCCGCAGTAACCGCTTGTTCTGCAGATTGAAGGTCCGCTTCGGAGGAATGGAGTTTGCTGAGTAAGCTGGTGTATCCCACTTGCGCGTTATCGACAGCTGATTGCGAACCGGCATTTTCGGTAAGTAGTTTTTGTTGCCGATCCAGTTCACGTTTCCCGGCATCGACTTGGACCTGCAGGTCAGCGACAAGGCTGGTCGCTTTTGCGAGATTTGCATCCGCTTGCAGGCGAGAGGCTTCTGAAATTACTGCCTGAGTGGCGGCGATTTCAATCTCCTCTTTCTTGATGTTGATCTCTTCAGCGGTCTTCATCACGGTCGCATTAGCGGCATCACTGGCTGCCTCTAATTGTTGAACATTCTGCATGGTTGCTGCCAATTGTGCGTCCAATTGGTCAACCTTGGCCCGATATGGGACGGGATCGATTTTGAATAGTACGTCTCCGCGTTTCAGTGGCGTTAATGGTTCAACTGGAACTTCCACCACTTCGCCACTCACGTTCGGAATGATCTCAATGACGTATTGAAAAACGTTCGCAGTGCCCGTCGGTGCGCCCCATTGCATTGGCAAAAATAAGGCGACAAATAGTCCTAGCATCCATAGCAGCGGCGAAAGCTTCCAAAAGAGGTTTAGCTTGATGATGCCAACTTTGATCGCCAAAGCTACCACGCCAACATACAGCAGGGTTAGAAAGATAATCATGTGTTTGGTTCACTCTTTGAAGTATCGGCGATGGTGCATTCCGGATGCGCGTTGGTGTAGGCCCAAATGAACGCCAGTGGGCACAATAGACCCAACGTCAGGGCACCAAACCATCCACAGACATTGATGGCGTCACTCTGAGGGTGATTGCGTTTCCGAGCGATCTGTCCGGGCAGCATGCCGATTGCGATCCAGACGCCAACGATCGAGGTGACCAAGACTAAGAGGATTACAAGCGCGAAAATATCAAGCATTAGTAGGTTCCATATTTTAAGATTCTTCGAGGAGAATCAATTGGCAGGCACAGTTGGTTTTGGAGCATCGCCGTGAATGAAGTCGGGCCCACGACGGTCGCCTAGGATAATCGCCTCGGCTTAGGATAAAGAGAGACAGAAACTTTCTCCAGCGGTTTGAACGGGCATTTTGACAACGGATCATGAATTTGAAGCTGCGGGTGAGTTGGATTCACGGTTTACGGTTCGCATTGGACCTGTTTCTGGCGCCCTTTGATGGGGGCAATTCTAGTACTGGTTGCCTGCAAAGACCTTCAAATGACGCGACCGCTGTTTCCTGGCAGACGCCCTGTGAGGTTGTCTTGGGATCGCGGAATTACACTCGGGGAGGGGGCGATTCAGGTAGCGTTGTGAATCAGGTTTCCTGCAGCGTTTTCGCAATATTGACGGTTGCTGCGCGGATCGCAGGAGCGATACCGGCAACCACGCCCACCACCAGGGAGATCACCAGTCCAGAGACTGCCAGGCTCAGTGAAGGCCGGAAAGCGATTGTGGCTCCTTCGGCACCAATGGCAAAGGAACCGACGAATAATGTGATCGACGCGAAGCACGTTCCCAGACAGCCACCGACGAGGCACAGGAAGAGACTCTCGGTGAGGACGAGGCTGAGTGTTCCGCCAGGGCGGATGCCTAGCGTTTGCAAAACCGCATATTCCTTCATTCGGTCTTGGACACTCATGACCGTTGTTGTCGCGACGAGTGACAGGACCAGGCCGATACTTGCATATCCAAGCCAGTGAGCGAATGAAATGAGATCGATCAGATCCGAGAGCGTGCTGGCTTGGAAGGCACCTTTGCGCCGTGTTTTGGTCGCCACGGCTCCGGAGCGTAGCAGGGCATCGATTTCCGAAGCGACGCGATCCGGTGAAGCAGAGTCAGTCAGAAGAACTTCATGTTGTGTTACCAATCCGACCATGTCCAATCCACTCGTGTACTGCAAAAAATGCAGGTCGGTGTAAATCAAATTCTCCTCCGATGGTAATTCTGATTTAAAAATCCCAGCAATGTAAACGGACAAATTCCCGATGGTAAACTGGTCTCCGACCGCAAGTTTCCGTCTTTTCGCCACCCCCCGGCCAACGATCGCAGCATCCTGGCGGCTGGAGAAAGCTTGCCAAGATCCCTGGGTCAAAACCAAGGGGCGGTTCCTTTGAATCTGTTCGGGGTCAGCTCCGTTGAAAACAACGATATCTAAACTCGCACGGCAGTTGTTGGTCCAAACTTGAATCGCCATGACCTCGCGGACGCCATCGAGTTTTTCGATCTTGGTAGCGTAATCCTCTGGCAGATGGCTGCTGGTTGGACAGAACCGAT
>JAQWPZ010000277.1 GCA_029245125.1 Rubripirellula sp. | reverse complement strand
GGGCGCGCGGGTCAAAAGAATTCGCGGCCGCGCCGCAGAGCACGAGAGGAAATAGCGACAAGAGCCAAACACCTTTGTCGATTTCCCAACCTTCACGCATGTTCAATAAATAGATTGCAATCAGGACGACTGCATTCGCTGCGGCGGTTGCGGCAACAGCACCGTAGAGACCAAGTCGCGGCACCATCACGGCGTTGAGACCGATGTTGGCGGCGAGACCAATAATCATCGCCAGGCTAGGCAGTCGACCTTTTTCTGCAACCCACAGGAAATCTTGGGCCAGGATCGCAATACTCATCCAAATGCAATACACCAACGCAAGTGGCAGAATCGATAGGCCGCTGTTGTAGCGGCCCTGGAGAAATCCGTCAAAAATGAATGGAGAGAGGAGCAAGACCGCGACGCCAGCGAGGGTGAATCCGATCGCTGTCATCTTGACCGCCAAGCGAACATTCCGTCCTACCAAGCGTCGTTTTCCTGATTCCCAATCTGTGCTCAAGT
This sequence comes from Rubripirellula sp., assembly GCA_029245125.1. Lineage (GTDB taxonomy): Bacteria > Planctomycetota > Planctomycetia > Pirellulales > Pirellulaceae > Rubripirellula. The sequence goes on along the minus strand of JAQWPZ010000277.1, from coordinate 16,580 downwards.
ACGGCATCAGGATGCCACCGATCAGTGTCGCGATCCCGATCAACAACATCGGCATGAAGCGACCACTGTGATACTGGCCGACCATCGCCTGGGCTTCATTCGCGGTTGTCTGTGAGAAATGCAGCAGCATGTATCGGTCGCTGGCTTCGAAAAGATTCGACAGCAAATTGATGACCCACAGCCAAGCAGCAAATGGAGCAAGTTTGGCCCACAGTACTCGATGCGGAATGACAGTTGGGCTGTTCGCGGAGATCTCGGGCCAGTGTCGGCGTAGAAACCAAATCGCAGGCAGGCAAGCCGCGATCGACGCAATGAAATACGCGAAACACACCGCCTTGACACCGTCATCAAACGCCAAGATCAACCCGATTCCGAGACTGGCAAAGCAGACGCTGAGAATCAAACGCATCCATGAGACCAGTCGTACTTGCCGCATCGATTCCATCAGTTCGAAACAGAAATTCGAGGTGATCACAGCACTCGCGACCAGCAGCATGAGCATGACCAGATCGACGTGTTGATCTGTTCGAAATAAAAGCCACGAGATCTCCTGGCGGCAGAGCATCATGATGGTCATCAACAGAATCGATGATAGCAGTGCAATTCCGGTAACCTTCAATAGGAATGACTTGAGTTCGCCGCGCGAGCGATGGAACTCAACGTAGCGACCGAAGGATCCGGGAATGCCAAGGACGGCGATCGGGGCTACCAGCATTAGAAAGCTGAACGCCAGTGACCATTGCCCAAGTTGTGCATCAGGCAGAAGGCGGCAAAACACGATCGTACGGACAAATCCGACGAGTCGCTGCACGACCGTCAGGCCTAACGCAAACAATAGACCGAAGGCGAGTGAATCGACCTTGAATTTGGCTGACGCGGTTGTCGAGTTCGATGTCAGATTGGACGTCTGAGCAGCGGAGACATTTGCCATCGATGTCTGCTGGGAACGCGAAGAAAACCATTCATGAAAGGCTTGCCAATTGGATTGACTAAGCTGCACTTGGTAAGATGCGTCGCAATTACAGAGCCGCAACCACGAATCACAAAGATAACGGTTGTTCCGGCACCCACGAAATTTCTCGCCGTGCGATTGCCTGATTGGTTGGGCGGCGCCTGATTGATTTAAAAATAGAGCCTTCTGTTTGCGACCATTTTCCCAGCGGCCATTGCTGGGTAGTCATGGCTTTGCAGCTCGGCCAGTTTAACTCGCAAGTTGATGGGGGCTACTCGGCAGCGACGAGGCATTCGAACTCTTCAGACGCATTGGCGTGAGGCCGGTCTGGTGATTGTTGACCCGAGCCAGGCTGTTTGTCGTTGCGGGTTGGCTGGTCGGTTTCTATTGCCAGCGGGGTGTCGATTGCCGAGGTCCGACGGGGGCCGGCGCCCAGAATTGGATCGGGCACCGCTTTCTTGATTTTTCGCAGTTCGCGATACGTCGGCATCAAATTCCGATAGGTCTTGATCAATTGATTTCCGCAGCGGCCAGTCGACAGAATCATGCGGCCTTTTGGAATGCTGTGTGTTGCCCATTTGGCGGTGGCGTCACTCATGACCCCGATCGCGTCGATCCAACGACGATCCTGATTCGTGTTGTATGATTCCAGCTGGTGGCTTACTAGCAGTTGTCCGGGAGATAGCTTCGCATATTGAGAGTCGTAGCCGACCTTGAACGAAAAGTAAGTTCCCTGACTAACGTATCCCATTTCGAAGGCGACCAGATTTCCACCGATTTGCAAATTGAGGATTTCCATTTCCCCTGCTTGGGCCAGGATCTCGGCACTCTCGATGTAATACTCAAGCATTCCTTCTGTTGCTAAAACGGAAGTTCTTGAAGACGATTTCCAGCTCTTATGTTCGACTTCAAACCCTGCTTGCAACGCGTTGCGAATCTGAGATGCATCGAGATTTCGCATGGAAATGTATTCTAATTCACCTTGCTGCTTTGCCTCACGCGTCGCTTTCCGCATCTTCTTGCGGAATCCTTTGGAGAGGCGGCTGTGGTAACTTTCCCAATCGTTTTCAATTTCGATGAGGCCGACGTGATACTGCAACTCAACAACCGTGTTTGATTTTTGGCGGTTCATGGCGTTGACCAACTCACGCCAGCCGGACTGCTCATAACGGACCCCATCCATCCACAAGAGGGCTTCAGGTTGTGCGCGGATCTCTGCTGCCAATGCGTCACAGACGGTCGGTGTATCGCAGTTTCGCGCGACCAGCAAATTTGCCGTCTCAGCCCAGGCGTTTCCGGGAAGAGTGGCGACTGGCAAAAATCCGGCTTTGCGAGTCTGTATCAGCGGCAGGGCAGCGACCAATTCGTGACCGTCCTCGACCAGGATCGCGCGAAAGCAATGCTCGTAGCAAAAATGCCGTAGCCAATGCGCCAGCACCTCGGCTCGGAGAGTCGGCAGGCACGTGTCACTGTTCGCAAGCAGACGGTTCCAGGCCGGTGCGAGTTGCTGCAGTTCGTTCCGGGATTGGATGAGACGTGTTTGCATTAAGCTTGTTGGGACCGGGGATCGATTCGATGAGCGCGCAGCGGGACTTAGAAAAAGTACAACACGAACGATCCCACACGCGTGCCAAGTCATGAATCCACAGCTGATGGAGCCAGTGATTGGCGAAGTTGATCAGCTGTGCCCTTCACCCAGGCAATCCGGAATGCTCGGATTGTAAGGTTTAGGAGGGCATCCGCCGTTGGCGACGTGACGCAAGCCATCGCGTAGGGGCGGGCAACGGGTTGGGTGTCGACGCGTGAGCCGCCCGGGTCCCGACGACTTGATTCAGGTGATTGACATCTGTTCCATCAGATAAATAACGGCTGTGTCGATGGAAGTTCCTCGGAGTGAGGTTCGGGTAAATATTTGATCGAGTCGTAAAACCCTCAGGCCGAAGGGCCTGTGTGCTGTGGAACCACTTGCATTATTATGGTGCTCTTCATAGGCATCCGCTTAGTTAACTCTTACCGTGCGAAGGAAGTTCATCCCACAGTTCCGATTCGAATTTAGTTTGCCTCAGCGGGCACGACTTGATCTTGGTGGTGAATTTATCTTGGCATGCAATTACCGGGGAATCGATGAATTTCAATTGCCAGCTGATGCCTTGTTTATCGATCAATGTTGTGATGAGTTTCTTGTTATCGGCAAGTGTTTTTCCAACAAGTGCGTTTGCTCAAGGATCTGGGGAACGCTTCGAGCTATGGCCTCGTGAAAAGAGTCAGAGTCAGGCAGCCATCACGTTGCATCGTCCTCCTGAGCCTAATGGAGCGGCGGTCGTCATTTGTCCCGGGGGAGGATACGGGATGCTCGTCACCGGTCCCGAGGGACATGGGGTGGCGAAGTGGTTGAATGAAAATGGGATAACCGGGATCGTTTTGGAATACGAGTTACCACGGGGGCGATCCCAAGTGCCATTGGCGGATGCTCAGCAAGCACTGCGGTTGGCACGGGCAAACGCCAAGGCTTGGGATATCGATCCTCGACGCGTCGGCATCATGGGTTTCTCGGCGGGGGGGCATCTGGCATCCACCGCAGGAACTCATTACGAAACGGAGGCTCCTGTGGATTCGGAACTTGGTGGAAATGCTGAGCCTGCGGGAAATTCAGGACCTGGTGGGGATGCGGAAAGCAGCGATAGTTGCCGTCCTGATTTCATGGTCTTGGTCTACCCGGTGATTACAATGGGCGAACAAACGCATCAGGGCTCACGTCGGAATTTACTGGGTGAAAATCCATCAAGTGAATCAATTGTCGACTTCTCGAATGAACAGCAAGTGACGGCCGACACACCACCCGCGTTCTTGGTGCATGCGAAGGATGATCGTGTGGTAGTGCCAAAAAATAGTGAGCTGTTTTACGCGGCACTCAGAGAACATGGGGTTGACGCTCACTATCTTGAATTACCACGTGGTGGTCATGGGCTCAATGGCTATCAGGGCCCCATGTGGACAGCTTGGCAAACGGGATTGTTGAACTGGTTGTCGGATCAAAAAATGGTGCCTGCTGATGACGAACAAGCGAAGACACGGTCCGGGAAGGGTGATTGAACGATTGTTCGTGGAGTTTCTTGTTTGTTGCTCGGTTTTCGCAGTGAAGCATCGCTTTTTTGGAAGCGGTTTGTTGAAAAGCGTTCTGCTGATGCATGGTTCTCGGGGAGTGCACAGTGAGGCTTTGGATGCTTATCGATTGTTGGTTCGGATCAGGTAGACGCTGGCTGCTCACTCGTTTGTTGTTGCTGGTGTCGGGTTTCTGTTTTACCGCGGACACGGTGGCAGAGGATCTGGACAGACTGGACGCTTTTGATGCGAAGGTTTTGCCTTTCTTGCAGACGCATTGTGTTCGCTGTCATCGCCCGAAAAATCCCAAGGGGGAATTTGCGATCAGCAGACTCAGTGGCGCGTTAGCATCCGGAAGTGATGTCGACGATTGGGAATTGGTTTTGGAAAGGCTAAGCAGTGGTGAAATGCCACCCGAGGGTGAGCCACAACCCATGAAGGCCGCGACAGAGGCCGTTGTTGAGTGGATCGAAACGGTAATGCGGCATCACGTTTCAGCTCGCGATCAGTCGGCGTTGGCTCCCCACTCGCGACGTTTGACGAACTTTGAGTATCAAAATACGATCCGTGATTTGATCGGCTTTGAGTTGAATTTGATTGATCGGTTGTCAAAGGATCCCGTCAAGCCGTACCAATTCAATAACACCGCCGCATTGATGCGTCTGGGACCGGAGCAGGTAAATCGCTACTTGGAGTGTGCGCGGTTGGTGATGGCGAGTGCGATTGTTGATCCGCAAAAACCCATCGTTCATCGAACTTACCGCGAGTTCAAACCACATGGCATCGACAAAGGGCTTGGCCTGGACGAGGTCGGAGTCTGGGGGAATCGCCGACACAGCCCTGCAACGGGGATCGGATTGAAAGAGTTTTGCTCAACTGGTGAGTATCGCATACGCATGAAAGCAGCTGCGATCTTGCCGCCTGGGATCGAGGAGTTGCCATTAAGGTTGGTGATGGGATTTGGGATCAACGTCAACAGTGCAACCGAGCAAATTGAACCTGTCGGTACCGTTCGATTACGAAATAGTCCTGACTCCCCACAGGTGTTTGAGTTCCGCGGGCGAATCGAAAATCATCCTGCCAAGCCTGGTCGCGTCGTGAAGGGGAAACAATTACCAGCTTCGATGACGATCACGCCTCAGAATCTTTACGATGATGGGACGCTCAACGACGGTCGAAGAGATCTTGCTATGCCGCGAGCTATGATTGAGTGGATCGAAATGGAGGTGCCAGTTGTCGACGTGTGGCCTCCCGAACATCACACGCAAATCTTATTTGATTCGCCGCTGCGTGAGAGTGATCCTCGAGGGTATGTCCGCGCGGTTTTGAAGCGATTCATGGCACGCGCTTACCGACGACCGGCAAGCCAAGCAGAGGTGGAACGTTTCCTCGCAATCTATGATCTTGTTTCGGCAGATTTTGGATCGATGGAAGCGGCGATGCGGGAAACATTGGCAATGGTCTTGGTGTCTCCACAATTTATGTATCACACCGTTGCAACGGTTGGGGAATCGTCGCAAGACTACGAACTGGCATCGAAGTTGTCCTACTTTCTGTGGGGGAGCATGCCAGATCGGGAATTGTTTGAGTTGGCTGGCGATGGCAAACTGCGCAAACGGGCCGTCGTCGAACAACAGGTTCGCCGGATGTTAGCGGATCAGCGTTCGAAAGATTTCGTTGACAATTTTGCGACACAATGGCTGAGTCTTCGAAAACTGAAGACGGTGCCGGTCAATCGCGATTTGTTTCCACGGTTCCTGTACTACGTGAGCGCAGGAGAGCGTCGCGGTACAGAGGTTCCTTACCGTCCGACGATTCGAGACCACATGCACGCCGAAACGGTTGGGTTTGTCGGTGAGTTGATCCGTCGCAACGCCAGTGTTTTAGACCTCATCGATTCTGATTTTGCCTTCCTGAATCAACCGCTTGCTGTGCATTATGGAGTCGCTGGCGTGCAGGGGGACGTTTTGCGACCAGTAACACTGGGGTCAACGCACCGCTTGGGTGGATTGTTGACGCAGGGATCAATCTTGATTGGTAATGGTACGGGCACAGCCCCACACCCTATTTATCGAGCGGTATGGCTGCGCGAGGCAATCCTTGGCGACGCTGTGCCCGCGCCGCCCGCTGATGTGCCCGCATTGACTGAATCAGTGGGGGAGTCGGCGGAGACGGCATTGACGATTGTGGAACTGTTGCAACAACATCGCCAACAGGAGAGCTGCCACGATTGCCATGCTCGCTTGGACCCTTGGGGGATCCCGTTCGAACAATACAATGCCATCGGACGGTTTCAACCTCTGGTTCCCAAGCCCGGCACGCGGGTCAGTGGGTTCAGTCGGCAGTCGCACCATGATTTAGCTGGGTACAACGCGTATCTAGCTTCGATACACACGGTGGCTGTTGACGCGAAAACTCGTTTGCCAGGCGGGTTCCCTGTCGATGGTTTGCGAGAGCTAAAAGATTACCTGCTTCACAATCGAAAAGACGAAATCGCGGAAAATGTAATTCGTCGCCTGCTCGGTTATGCGATTGGTCGCGAATTGACGTGGCGTGATCGTTTGGCAGTAGCCAAACTGATTGAAAGTGGGAAACAACGAGATTACAAGTTTCAGGATTTAATCATCTTGATCTGCAACAGTAAAACATTTCGAGGGGAATAGGGAGTGAGCGGTGCGTCAGGCTACACGCCGTGTGAGCTTGAAACGCGGAATCTTCCGAGTTCACGACTCGTTTTGTCGCTTGGGAAAAACATGATGTCAAAGAAATCTTGGTGTTTGAATCGCAGGGAACTTCTCCGAGGGAGTGGCGTTGGGCTGTCCCTTCCATTTCTAAACGGCATGAGTTTCGCCGGCGAATCGGCTCGTCGTTTACCGGCCAAGCGGATGCTGGTCAGTTATTTTGCGTATGGGGCTTACATGCCCAATGGATCGAGTGGGATTCCTGCTTCTGACAAACCACATCACGATTGGAGTTGGTGGCCATGTTCGCAACCGGGGCCGCTGACCTTCAATCAATCGTCCGCACCTTTCGAAACACTCAAAGATGATTTGACCTACCTGCGTGGTTTAGATCATAGGGGCGGTTGGTCGATGGGGGGCCACAGCAGCGGTGATGTTTTTGCGACTGCTGCGGACATGACGGAGCACGAGAAAACTAACAACATTTCGATTGATCAAGTTGCTGCTAACATGCAAGGGCATCAGACCCGTTACGCATCCCTAACACTTGGGACGGAGGGCGGTACGGGATCTTACGGATCAAGTAAGACGCTCTCGCACCGCGGTCCAGGCCGTCCAATCCCGTCTTTGCATAAGCCGCAGGAAATTTTCAATCGCTTGTTCAATCCCTATGCCGGTAAGGGAGTCGAGCAGGTGCGAGCGGGATTGAAACGGGAAGCCAGCATTCTCGATCTGTTGTTGGAAAATAGTCGCAGTTTTAAGAACCGGCTCGGGAATGAAGACCAAGTCAAAGTCGACGAATATCTCGATTCAATCCGCGCTCTCGAGCAACGTGTCGAAAGAACCAGTCAGTGGACTCATAAGTCACTGCCGCAGGTTGATACCAAAGGATTGAACATCGAGGTTTCGCACAAGGATCCGCAGGAGTACATCCGTTGTATGTACGATCTGATCTTTCTGGCGTTTCAAACCGACGCGACGCGTTTTGCATCGTTGATGCTGGAAAGTGAGCAGTCACAGGATAGCGAGATGTGGAACTATGCAACTTATGTGCTTGGGTACAAAGGTGCGACGCATGATATCGCTCACAAACGGCCTGCTGAATATTCGGGCCAATGGGATCGGTGGCGAGCGGAGCAGCATGCTTATTTCCTGAACCGCCTGCGGGACACGCCCGAAGGCGATGGGACGATGCTCGATCATACCGTTGTGCTATGGGGTTCCTCCCATCCACATGCCTCGCACAGCACGAAGAATTATCCAATTCAATTGGCTGGCGGATCCGGCTTGGGGTTCAAGCATGGAAACTTGCACGCATTCGAGGGCGCTCAGAAAGTGCCGTTGGCGAATTTGTTTGTTTCGATGCTGAACTCGGTGGATGTGCCGGTCGAACGATTTGCTGATAGTACGGGTAACATGAGCCAATTGATGAGCTAAGCGATGCTTGCAGTGATGCGTTTTTTTAAGTTGGTCGTGATGTGTGCAATTTCCGTCGTTGCGTACGGAGAGGGTGGTCGCATTCCACGCGTGTTGATTCTTGGTGACAGTGTTTATCAACAACCGGCAGGAGAAGTCGCCAAAGCATTGAAGGGTAAAGTGGAGGTGGTTTTTCCCCCCATCATGCCCGGTGAGGTTCGGAATACCACGACGATTTTGGCAAATTTGGATGTTTGGTTGGGTGATGGGAAGTGGGATCTAATCCACGTCAATGCAGGGCTAGGCGATTTGGTTTACCGTGCTCCTGGTATGAAGGCGTTTCGTGTGATGCCGATTTCATCGGGAGGCGTGCGAGCAACCGATTCAGTCAGTTATGAGCAGAATCTCCGTGGAATCATCAAGCAGCTCCACGCGACTAATGCGAAACTACTGTGGGCCACCACCACTCCGATCAGGCATTCGGCATCCAATCTGTTCGAAATGGGGTCGGAGGTTGAATACAACGCGATTGCGATTCGGGTCATGGGTGACGAGAATGTAGTGGTCAATGACATGTATACGTATGTCAAAGGTTTGATCGACATGGACCGCCCGGCGAGTCACGGTGCCGACCCGTTTTATTTTGACCGCAAGCCATTGCACCCGCCGATCGTGCGGAGCATTCGGAACGAACTCAAGCTTGATTAGGCTCGCGCATTGAATTGTCAGAAATCGAATTTTCCGAAATCGAATTTACTGAATTCGGGGAATCAAATGAAGCAAGCAACGCTGTTCTTGGTGATGCTGTGGCTGCTGGTGTTTTGGCCACCGCCCTTGGTTGCTGAGGACCTCAGCATTCGCGGTCACATTCCAGTCGAGGTGGATGCGGTTGTCAGGAAGTACTGTGGTGATTGCCATGGCAGCGATACAGCCGAGGCGGATGTCAGTTTTGATGGCTTGGTAAGCTGGGATGCGGTTGACCACCTCAAGGTGCTGAACTTAGCTGAGGAACAGCTGTTGTTCGGGTTGATGCCACCGGATGACGCCGATCAACCAAGTGCGAAGGAGCGTGCCCTGTTGGCGGAATGGCTGCGTGAGCAATTGAGTGGCACTGACGCGTCCAGCTTGGACAAAAAGCGGCGCTACCCGGAATATGGAAATTACATCGACCACGAGACTCTTTTTTCTGGCAAGATTCGAGCCAAAGGTTTTTCGCCAGCCCGACGCTGGTTGGTGAGTCCACAAGTTTTTCATGAGCGAGTGATCGACGCGTTCCAATTGACCGGGCGTGAACGTGAGTCTTACTCTAAACGCGGCCAGAAATTCTATGGCGTGACGAATCCGTTCATCCTGCCAGAACGGTCCGGGGTTAGGTATTACGATTTGGATATGCTGGACGGAGGGCACTTGCTGGTGATGCTTGACAATGCCAAGTGGATCGCGGGCAAGCAAATTCGCGCCGCGCGAATCAAGCACGGAGAGATCGGAGCAAATGACTTTTCCAATGCAAAAGATCGTTGGACTTTGCGCTCAACGCCGCCAGCTCTAGAGCAGGTGATCCTGCTCGATTCAGAACCGAGTGAACAACAGCTCATCGCTGCGATTCAATCACAATTCGGCAGTGTGTTGCAGCGACAAGCGAGCGAGGACGAGCTTGCGAAATACTTGGTACTGACACGAGATGCGATCGAGCTGAGTGGGAACACCGATGGAATCCGGCAGATGCTGATTGCGGTGCTGCTGGAATCCGAGTTTCTGTACCGTTTGGAATTTGGAGTTGGTGAACCGGACGAGAGCGGCCGCACGAAAATGTCGCCACGAGAGGCAAGTTTCGCGATTTCGTACGCACTTGGCGATCGTAACCCCGATCCCGAATTGGCAAAGGCCGCAGCAGAAGGACGACTCAGTTCTCGGCAAGATTACCACCGCGAAGTGCAACGCTTGCTCCAGGACGATGATTACTATCGGGGGCAGATCGATTCGACCCTGAATGGAAAACACTATCGGTCAAATGAAACATCCCACCCTCGGACGATCCGGTTTTTTCGTGACTTCTTCGGCTATGCCGGGTCACTGAAAGTTTTTAAGGACGGAAAGCGAAGCGAGGGGAAGTATCGCAATCCTGGTCGAGGTAGCCAAGCGACGCCCGGTTGGTTGACCCTTGAAGCTGACCGGATTGTTACTTGGCATGTTGAGAAAGACGAGCGGGTTTTTGAAAATCTGCTGACGTCTGACAAGTTTTTTGTTTATCACGATAAGGACAATGCCACCGGTCGACAGATCATCGCAGAGTGGAAAGGTGTCTATGAAGAATTGAAAGACACGGCTTGGAGGACCAACCCCGAAGCGGTGCTCGCGGAGAATCTCGAATTTTTGCAAGCTCGGAAAATTCTTCGAATCACCGATGCCTCCCGGCCAGGTGAATTGGTCAATTACATGCATTACTTCGAGGAATCGTTTGGCAACGATCGAAATCCGTTTACAACGATTCCTTGGGCTCACGGTTACACGTTCCATCACTCGCCGTTTTACAGCCTTCCGCCCACCCCAGGTATCTATCGTTACGGCAGTTGGAAATCGACCAAATACGAAGGCGAAATCGAAAAGCGAACGTTCTGGGATTACCCACCTGAACAGCCATTCGTGATTGAGCATCGGAAGGGTATCTTGACTCATCCAGCTTGGCTAATCGCGCATTCGACTAACTTTCACTCTGATCCGGTTCGCCGCGGTCGTTGGATACGCGAAAAATTGTTAGCTGGTCACGTGCCCGATGTTCCAATCACAGTGGATGCTCAAGTACCGGAAAATCCTCACAAGACCTTTCGTCAGCGATTAGAGGATGTGACCAGCAAGCGTGAATGTTGGAAGTGCCACAAGCAGATGAATCCGCTTGGCTTGCCGTTCGAAATCTATGATGATTTTGGTCGGTACCGAACAGTGGAGTCGCTTGAGCATCCCGAGAATCTAATTCGAAGTGGGGATGGTAAATCGACCTTTGATGTTTACAAAACTGCACCAATCGTTTCGACCGGCCAGTTATCGGGGACTGATGAGCCGAGTTTGGATGGGGATGTTGGCGATGCATTGGTGATGATTGATCGGATAGCAAAATCGAAGCGGGTGAGGCAGTCGATCATCCGGCATGCTTTTAGGTTTTACATGGGGCGGAATGAAATGCTGACCGATTCGAAAACGTTGATCGATGCCGATGAGGCCTACGTGAAGAGTGGCGGCAGTTTCAATGCGGTGATCCTTTCTCTTCTGACGTCCGATTCGTTCATGTACCGCAAATCGATCGATTGAGTGATCGCGGTGCTCGTTAGTCCCTCTCAGCAGCATCGGGTAAACTCGGCGACCATTCGCTATCCACTTTCAAGCCCTTCCCGATTAGCAAAACAGTTTCATACGCGGGCAAAGCCGAATTTTCCAAATGCATCGTTGCAGCGTCCATTGTTCAGCGATGACCGAATCATAAACCGGCCAGACAGCCGGCCGATAGCTACGAGGAATCGAATGACCACACGCCGTGACTTTTTAAAAACAGGATTGTTTACCGCTGGTGCGATGGCGTGGATGAATCCAAATCGTTTAATGGCGGCAGCAGGTAAGCCCGCGATGCGGTTTATTTTCATGCATCGCGGCAATGGGCTGTGGCCGCGGGTAATGGTTCCGCCCAGTTTTGACTCGCAGTTGATGCAAAAGGAAAAGCAGAAAGAGGCATACGAGGTCGACTTGGCAGGGCATGAATTGCCAGAATGGATGAGTCCACTCGCTGGCCATGTGAACAACCTGACGATTTTACAAGGCCTGTCGGGCAAGATGTGTACCACCGGACATCATTCTTGGTGTTCGTCGCTCGGTGTTTTTAAAGCGAATGAGCGAATCAGTTCGATCAAGTGGGCCACCGTTGATTTTGAACTTGCCAAGCTCTTTCCATCTCCAGTTGAGCATATTGAATTGGCCTGTTTTCCACTTGGCGGTGGTAATGCTCGTGGTGCACTCGACGGTATTGCCAAGGGGTTTTCGGCTCGAGGTCCACAGCAACCGAATTACGCATTTGGCTCGCCACGTGTTGCCCTAGCGGAATTATTCAAATCAGTGTCGCTCGAAAAAACAGCTCAGACACAATATCAGCTTGATCGTAAGTTGCTCGAGTTTGTCGCTTCGAATGAGAACGCTGCCGCGCAAACTTTGCACGGGATCGAGAAAGCGAAGATTACCAATTACTCTGATTCAGTGGAGGTCATTCGTCGGCGTAACCGCAAGATTGATGAGATGGGGGACGTGATTCGCCGCCACGTGCCAGAGCTCGATCCAAAATATCTCGATGCAGACGTGAGTACATTTGACCGACAAGTTGGCCATGCTGAAGTTTTGCTCGGTGCACTGATTTCTGGTTTAACGAATGTCGCTGCGTTCACGGTGGATGAACTTGGTCACTCGTACACGGGGATTCCCGGAATCGAAGGGCAAAAGGTGAACATGCACGATGTCGGGCACGGAAAAACAATCGGAGGTTTAGAGGCGGAGAAGATTCGGACGCTTTGTCGACATCACCATATGTCATTAGTGGAACGCATCGTTTCACGACTCAAGAGCGTGCCAGAAGCTGGCGGCAGCATGTTTGACAACACGATGATTTTCTATTTTCCCGATGGCGGCGAAACACACCACTCTCACGGCACTGAGTATCCATTCATCGTGCTGGCTGGTGACAACGCGAAATTAAACCTCGGCGGGCGGTACATTCGGTTGCCGAATTATGGACAGGTCGGTCACAAGACGTTGGGCAACTGGTACACGACGCTCCTGAATGCCTACGGAAATCCGATGGAGCATTTTGGGTCTCCCGATGTTGGTTTGAATCATATCGATCAACTGGGGCCAATATCGCAATTGTTGGCATGACTCCGTTTGACTGCACGTGTGGTCGGGGGAGTGGGGCACACCTTGGTCGAAATGGACATTTCTTCGCCGACGCGGCGGTTGGACACTTCAGACGGAACTTTGGATGAGATGAGTGGTTCAAGTTCTTGCTCCTTTATTAAATAACTGATTTTCGGAAAGAACATGATGCAGCTAGCGAACGCAAAACACTTGGTTTGTCTGTGGGTCGTTTTGACTTCTACTTGCGTTGGGGCCGAAACTTGGAATCGGTTTCGTGGACCTGATGGACAGGGCAAGGCGGCGAGTGACGTGGTGACGAAGTGGGATACTGATACCAACGTCGCTTGGAAGCTCGATTTACCTGGACCAGGTTCCTCGTCACCCATTTTGCATAGTGGAAAGGTTTTTGTGACCTGCTATGCGGGGGAAGTGGGCGAGACGGCAGGACGGATTCTTGTCTGTGCAGATGCTCAAACTGGCAAGCAGCTTTGGACACATACTGTCCCAGCGCCCGCACAAGAGGATAGTTATCGCGGATTCATCACAGAGCATGGCTATGCCAGTGGAAGTGCAACGTGTGATGGGAAAAATGTTTACGCTTTTTTCGGTAAAGCGGGTGTTGTTGCTTTGACGATGAACGGCGAGCTGTTGTGGCATGTGCAGGTCGGGAGCATGTCCAGTAATCGGCGTTGGGGGAGTGGTGCAAGTGTTGTCTTGTCGGGAAATATTCTCATCGTGAACGCAGCGGAAGAAGCCCGCGCACTGATCGGTTTGAACATTGCCGATGGGAGCGAGGCTTGGAAAGCTGACTACGACAATCTGGAACTCTGTTTTGCAACTCCTGTGTTGGTGGAAGGCGAAGCTGGTGTGACTGAAGCTGTCATTGCCATGCCAGGCGAAACATGGGGGTTGAATCCGAAAACAGGAAAGTTGCGTTGGTTCTATGAAACCGGAACAGGTGGGAACGTCAGTCCCAGTGTCGTGGTTGGGGAGGATGCGTTCTACACCTTCGGCGGTTATCCCCAGCAGCAGACCGTAGCGATTCGGCGTGGAGGTCGCAAAAACATCACCGAGTCGCATCGGCTTTGGGAAACGGGCGAGAGCAGCTATGTCGCAACACCGCTGCTGCATGACGGCCATCTTTATTGGGTCAGCGATCGTGGCTTTGCGTTCTCGATGAATGCCAAGACGGGTGAGACGGTCACCAAGGCTCGCCTCGCCGGTTTGCGTTCTGGGGGCCGCCCCGTTTATGCCTCTCCCATCCTCGTCGGCGATCAATTGGTGGTGGTGACGCGGAAGAGTGGGACATTGGTCTTTGCCGCATCACCTGAGATGAAAGTGCTTCATCAAAATCCTCCGCTGGATGAATCACAATTCAACGGAACGCCAGCCGTAGTCAACGGCAGTCTGTATCTTCGAAGCGATCAAACGCTCTATTGCATTCGCTGAATGCGTGACCGTGTATGGCTGTTGCGAGACGAGGGGACGGGTGGCGGCAGGGTATCGATGAACTTTGCCGTGGTGATCGCTCGGGCTTTTGGCGAGACATTTGCATTTTTCGCCGGCAGCCCGTCTTAGCGGCTTTTCGTCATGGCGTTTTGCGGGTCAGCGTTTTTGCGGGTCAGCGTTTTTGGGCCAGTGGCGAGCTCTGTCCGCCGGGAGAAGCCGCGTTGACTTTTTGGGATCGTCTTACTTCGTTTGAGTGCTTGCCATCGATTTGGTGACGCCTGTGTTCGTTTTGATGGCGGATTGGATTTCCGGCAGCGAACGTGGATTGGCGTGGCACCGCTTTTTGAGAAATAAAACGGGCCGATTTGTTGCGAAAAACGCTTGTTCTTACGAGTGTGAAGTTTGAGTTTCACGATTTGGCGCGGTCGTTGCGGGTTAGTGGAGTTGTTCTGGGGGACCCAGTCGAATTGGTTCGCAAGCCCTCTTTTTCGCTCATATTAATGGAGTCAATCGAAGTGTATTCGTTCACTAAATGGATCATCGCGCCGGTGCTTGCCATCGGATTTACGTTGGCCGGCGATGCGCCGGAAGCGGCAGCCCAGTATGGTTGTGGCTACGGTGGCAGTTACGGCACCGGGTATAGCGTTGGCTACCGTGGCGTTGGTTATGGCAGCGGCTATAGCGTTGGCTATGGCGGCATTGGCTACGGAGGCGTTGGGATCAGTATTGGGGTAGGTCGTTACGGCAGTTACCGATCGCCTTATCACGCTGGGCATTATCGCACTCATTACGGGCGTCGGCCGTACTACCACGATACAACGCACCACGATTGGCACCGAACGGAAGTGTCTCGCCATCGCAACTACTATCATGTTCGCCCAGGACACTGGGACGTGCATCGCAGCGGTCACTGGCACCGTTAATCCCTGCCGGAATGAGCTTATGATTGACCTGCGTCATTCGCGGTTGGTCTAGCCGGTTCTATTCACCGGTTGGGTTTATACGGTTAGGCGGTGAAAAGAAATGTTGTCCTGATGCTCTCCGTTTCGCTCGGTAACCGCCATCGCATTTCTCTCGTGCAGCATGATTGTTGATTCGATCTGCTGTGCGGGGAAATGGCCGGTTGGATTTCACTCATTGGCCTGTGGTGATCGCTTACCGTTCTCGGTGATCGCGTAGAGGGCAAAAGTGGCTAGCCAATGGTCACCTTCGTAATGTCCACTGTTGACATATTCGATTCCACTTTCGAGGTGCTGCTTCGCACTTATAAGTAGTGGCGTTTTTAATTCATGGTCGGCTGGTAAGGCTTCAGCGATAGATCGCAAGCACCATGCGCGATTCAAATTCAATCCGGCCAGATGCACCAGTTTGCCATCGGTGATATCGGTGACTGTTACCGGTTGGACCGTTCCATCGGTAAGTTGCCGCTTCGCATGAGGGACGAAAGTGTCCAGCCAATTGGCAAATTGGTTAGCGGGCAGCAAGCGACGCATTAGATCCGCTTCATTCCAACAGGACGAGAAGAAGTCATGTCCTGAGGGTTCGTAAGCGACCGGGTAATGTTGGTCGTTCGAATAGAAATCGGAGGCTCGCTGGGTTACTAATTCAACAAGCTTGGGATGGTCAATCGATCTGGCGTAATCGAGGATTTGTCCTAACGCGAATCCGGTATCTGTGTGCTGTCCAATTCGAATCGGATAAGCAAGCAGCGGCAGGTAGGATTGGATTCGGTTCTGTAAAATTTGTTCAAGTGGTCGGAGATTTTCACGAATCTGTTGAGCATCGGGGTCGTCCCAGCCGTCAAATTCCATGACTAGTCTCAGGTACCAAGACCAGCCGTACATCCGCTCAAAAGATTTGTGTTCATCTCGTGCGAAAAAGCCAGCTTCTTGCAACAGGTTTTTTTTACTGAGGTGCTGGTTCAATGTTTTGCGAATGCGGGACGCAGCGGGGAGGTTCGGCATTGTTCGCAGCAGTCGGGCGAGCACCCAGTGGCCGTGAACACTGCTGTGCCAATCAAAGCAGCCATAGAACGCCGGGAAATTCTCCTTCGGTGTTTTGATCTGGCTTGCGTTGACGTAGACCAATGA
>JAQWPZ010000276.1 GCA_029245125.1 Rubripirellula sp. | reverse complement strand
GAATTCGCCGGAACACTGAATTCGCCGGAACACTGAATTCGCCGGAACACTGAATTCGCCGGAACACTGAATTCGCCGGAACACTGAATTCGCCGGAACACTGAATTCGCCGGAACACAGCCGGGCATGACGTGCCCGCCCAGACGATTCATTACCCAATCGCGGTTCTGTGCACAGCCAAGCTGATTCAAAAAAACATTGCCAGTTCCGCGGCACACCGGCCTTGCGTCTAACAATCACACTTGCAATGATTATGCAGGTGCATCGCAAGTGAGTTAATTACAGTGCGGCACACCAACGAAAAAGTCCGTCGGGCGGAACGTTGCCCCGAGCCAAATCTTGGTCGATTTTCTTCTCGGATGATGGCTCATCACTCCTGATGGATGCTCCCGTGGTTTCGGCCGTCGCTGCCATGGGCGTCAATTTTGGTCAGGCGACAAACATTTTTTGGAACATGTTTTCTAGAAGGGAAAATAAGATGCGTAAGTTGTTCAAAAACAAGAAGGGCCAAGGCCTGGTAGAGTACGGGATTCTCGTGGGCGGTATCGCTTTGGTTGCTTTAGCTGCCACCGCGATTCTCGGACACAAGACAACCGACCTGATCGGTACCGTTGCCGCGGCATTGCCAGGGGCGCATGCGGATGACGAGGGCCCGATCATCAGCGGCAAGTTGGTCAGCACGACTCTCGTCACTGGCGAGGACAATGTACAAGGACTCGCGCTTGACGCTTCGGGTTCCGGTTCGTTTTCTGCCAACTTGGGGATCGATGCCACTGGCACGGTTATCGAGCCGTAAAAATTTCGCATGACACGTCACCAACTGTCACCGATGGTTGCTGGCGGATCTCATCGCGCGTCGCCCAGTGGCCCTTCGGTTCTGGACGGCGTGCGTTTTCGCAACTGGGATACGACGAAATGAAGCGGACGCTTCACTCTTGCCCTGATAATGCCAAACTGACGGTCAGCATTTAGCGGGCTAGCGCAGAGCCCAACCGTTTCAAAGAAATTTCACTGCGAGATCATTGCAACCAATGCTGTTGAGCACCTTGCCTGGTCGGCTACTGATGATGATCGTGGTCATGACCATGGTTATGATCGTGGTCGACGAACTCCCAGTCAGGAATCGGATCGTCGTATTGAAGCCAAGCCTCAGGTCCGGACTCAAAGTCCTCATCAGTCAGCAAGCATCGATCTAGCTTCTCTCTGAATTCCGCTTCATTCAGATTGTGGCCAATGATGACCAGCTCCTGTCGACGATCTCCGAAAGGTTCCTCAGAAATCTCAGCGATGTACTGATGCAACTCTGGATTGTCTGGCCTTTCTGTCTCTGGAACCGCACACCACCATTCTCCTGAGCACTGCAATGAACCGAGGCGACCGGCGTGTTGCCAAATCCCGGCGAGTTCCATCCTCGTTGCCAGCCACACACTCCCCTTCGAGCGAACGGCACCTTTGAAGCCACCTTTGGAGAAAAATTCAAAAAACCTCGCCGGATGGAACGGTCGCCGCGAATCGAAAACAAATGATTCGAAGCCATACTTTTCAGCTTCAGTATTCAACCCTTCACCCGGGTTTTCCAACCAATTCGGCAACGTATCCGCCCACTCCTCCGAAAACAAACCTGTGTTAAGGATCTCAGTCAGATCGACTTGCCCATAGGAAGCCTCCAAGAGCTTGGCTTGAGGATTGAAGCTACCAATCATCCGACGCAGCAGGCCTCGTTGTTCGTCAGTAAGAAGATCAATCTTGTTGATGATAATGACGTTTGCAAACTCGATTTGATTGACGAGCAGCTGGGGGATGTCTCGATCATCGTCTTCGCTCATGCCAAGGCTGCGATCACGCAATTCATCCACCGAATCAAAATCTTCGAGGAAATTGCATCCATCAACGACGGTCACCAGCGTGTCAAGCTGCGCGGCATTGCTCAGACTGCGACCGTCTTCGTCTTCATAGATGAAAGTTTCTGCGACGGGCAGCGGTTCGGAGATGCCTGTCGACTCGATCAGCAAGTAATCGAATCGCCCCTCGGCTGCGAGCCGCCCGACCTCTTCGAGCAAGTCTTCGCGAAGAGTGCAGCAAATGCAACCACTGGATAGCTCAATCAGTTTCTCCTCGGCACGATTCAGGCTCGCACTTCCGCCTTTCACGAGTTGCGAGTCAATATTGATCTCGCTCATGTCGTTGACAATTAAAGCGACGCGTAGCCCCTCGCGATTGTTGAGCACGTGGCTCAGCAACGTCGTCTTGCCAGCACCAAGAAACCCAGAAAGCACGGTCACAGGAATTTTTGCTTTGACCTCCTGTGTGGTCGGCAATGCCTTTAGGATCGACAGCGTGGGTGGGCTCACTCTGTTTGGTGGCATGTCGTTTTCGCTGGATTGTGGTGGACCACTCTTGCTCTCAGGATCATTCATTTCACTCTCACCTTCTTGCTCATGATAAACGGCGGCAAATCCTACTCCCTAGCCGGCCCTCTTGCAAACCCATTGCACCTGCGGTTGACGGGCATTTTTCGATCGTTTACAGCTGCGCCATCCTTGCCCAGGCGTAGTGGTTTGACGAAAGCAAACTTAAAGGCCATCGTGCTCAGCTCCGCAACGGTCGACGATCAGCATCGATTTCCAGTTCGAACAGGGGGGCCGAAGTGCCCGCTCTCGGCTTGGCCAACGGCGGTTTCGATGACCGACCGCAACCCAGTATCAAACATTTAGTATCTCCGCACCGAGTCGCGATACAGCGTGAATCGGTAGCCCGCGGACCAACGCGTTTCCGAAGCGTTGTGCTCACTCAGCCAGTTACGTTCGAAGTTGTGAGAGCTTACCTCCGCCCCGCTCGCGACTTCCAGATCAGGCGTCGGCGGCACGTCGCCAACCATCGCGGACGACCGCCAACCATCGAGACCCAGCTCCATCGAGACCCAGCTAGATGAAATCCACAGTGCATCCATCTACATAAAAACACGGAAGGTGGTCCAGGGTGCAACTCGGAAAACAAAGTCAGGATCCAGGTCGACAACCGTGTCAGCACTGTCCGGATCCAAGATCTCGCTGCGAAAACCCGCTCCCGAGAGACTCATCCCAGCATCGCCAACGCAAGCCGAAAGTAACGACTGATTACAATTCGGATTCCAGAGATCTACGCGTTGAGCCCCTACGGGCATCAGCATGCTCAGCCAATGTCGTCAACAAAAAGAATGCAACGAGCACTCGTGGCGGTATAGAACGAAATGTGCCACGCTGCATCAACGCTGCATCAACGCTGCGGATTCGTCGCCTCAGAAGCTAAAAAGGCTTGGGTTCCGGAATCGACGACGTTGTTCAGTACGGCCACTGACTGTCGAAGACTGGGATCTTTCTGCAGAGCGGCGGCGATCATCCGTTCGCCCTCGGCTGAATCACCCTGTCGCAGCTTAAACATCCCGATATTGTGCAATGCGGCAGCGGGACCGATCGCTTTTTCGAACAGCATTTTTGCTTCGTTGTATTCCCGCCTTGTGGCCAGAACCACCGCGAGGTTGATCGTGGTTTTTTGGTGGTTGTCGTCGACTTCGATACCGCGACGGAGCATTTCCTCGGCTCGTTCGAGATCGTCAGTGGAATAGAGGAAGTAACCGTAATCGCACAGCACGTCGACATCAGCGGGAGACTCCACTAGGGACGCCGCATCCTCGCGCAGCGCCGCGTCAGTCATCGCTGCGCGATCGTACAAGACGGCCAAGGCATGGGCGACGCCCGGTTGCTCGGGGTCCAACTGCCGGACTTCTTGGTAGGCCGAAATCGCTTCTGCATCCATGGCACGTTCCTCGGCCAATCTCGCGGTCTCCAACGCAATCTGCAGCGACTGGTTTTCGGGATTTCCGAGCAGTTGTGGATGTTTCGACGAAGTTGCCGATCGGTTCGATGAAGAGACCAACTTTGGAACCGTGCTCAGTTTCGACGTGACCGAAGCACACCCGGTCGCTGCCAGGAACGTCGCGACCACAAGACCGCTGATCGCATTGAGGAACGAGGAGCGATTTGCCCCGATCCAATACGCTGCACACCAACACTTCGACGATGACGGCGCAACCGGTGCGATCTCGGTACGAATTCTCCGCTCACGGACCGTTCGGATTCGTGCTGACTGGCCCATGTCCTTAGAAGATACCTCCACCACCAAGCCCTCCTCCAAAGCCACCTCCTCCAAAGCCACCTCCTCCAAAGCCACCGCCTCCAAAGCCACCGCCTCCAAAGCCACCGCCACCAAAGCCACCACCACCAAAGCCACCACGTCCCCCGCGACCGCGATTCCCCCTGCCGGAACCCTGGAACTGGCGATTGAAAATTTGTGGAGCCTCGATACCGCGGACTCCGACACTACGATCTTCCCGGAAGATGACCCATCGATCCGCGTCGGCAATACCGCTGCGAGCCAGACCATCGACGACAACCTGCCGTCGACGTTCCTGCAACTGTTCAATCCGCTGGATTGCTTCGTCGTAGGCTTCATCGCGATGAAGCTGTACCGGCTGTTTCTCGATCACAACCCAATTGGGCGTTTCCAACATTGCGTTGGCAATTCGACCGAGATGTTGCGAGCCATCAGGGGAAAGTTGATCGCCACCGGAGAACCATTCGTTGAGGGTGATCACCCAATGACGCTGAAGTGCCCCCGCCCATTGTGCCTCGCGCCATGCCGTGACATAGGTACCCGGCGGAGCCGGAACGGCGTCATTGGGCAGAGGTTCGACACAGCGTTGCCAATCGGCAAGCATCACCTTGGGCGGGGCCTCACCCATCGTTTCGGGTAAACAATCCGTTGCACAAATCTCCGGACACCCATCGGGGCATGACTGCTTGCACGCGCGATCAGTCGCGCAACCCGACAGCAGCACAACTGCCAACAACAAGGTTGATCCTGTCAGGCCAGCCGGTGTTTGTCGCGGCGAACTGTTGTGAGACGGAACACCAACCGACGCTGGTGTTCCGGCTACTGCGGGCTGGAATTCAGGCACGGTCCGTTCAATCCCGGGATACAAACCAATTCGCTTTCTCATCGCACCACCTCGCCGGTCATGAATCCTGGGCTGGCTTCCATCGGCACCTGCAGTTCCGGCAGTGGCCGCCCGCTGCTATGGCCAGGCATTCCGATGATGTACTTCTGTTCGCAGCGTCGAAATGCTTTCATGCGATGGAGATTGCCACGAATGGGCGAACGATAATCCTCGGCAATCGTGCCTTCAATGGAACCGCGAATGAAAAAATCCAAGTCGTCTGGTTCGAACGTGTCACTCCCCGGTAATGGCAAGGAGGCCCCTGCCGGCAATGGCGACACGAGATACGGTGTCACGACGACCAGCAGCTCTTGCTCCGCATAGCTCGTACTGTTGTCGGAAAAAATGTTACCCAACACCGGGATATCGCCCAGGAAGGGTACGCGAGCGGAGTCGTTGATCATCGCGTTTCGGATCAATCCGGCCAGCGCCAAAGACTCGCCGTCACGAAGTTCGACTGTTGATGTGAAACTTCGCGTCGTCAGACTGGGCGGTTGGCTGGGGTCGCTTGCATCATCGCCTCCAATGCCGCCACCAATACCGCCACCGCCGCCGATCCCACCTCCGTTGGAAGTCTCCGAGACGGTCGATTGCAGCTGCAATCGAATGCGGTCACCATCGGTGACCGTAGGTAAAACAGTTAGTTGAACCCCAAACGGGACAAATCGAATGTTCTGGCTGACTGCGGCTACAGTCGAAGTTGATTCCAAAACTGGAAACTGGCCGCCAACCAGAAAATTGGCCGGTTGACCACTGAGTGTTGTCAGGTTGGGTTCAGACAATGCTCGAGCCAGCCCAAGCCGCTTGAGCGCATCAAGTTGCAGAAAGAATTGATTGGTCTGAAAGGTCAACTCGCCGACGCCAAACGTCTGCGTGAAGGAAAGATCATTGGTCGTATCGCTATCCACCCCGAAACGCGTGGTAGAGATCAAAGTTCGGCCCGAATCGCGAATGACCTCGGCGAGCGTGACTTTCAGCATCACCTGATGAATGCCCGCGATATCCAACATGTTGACAATGCGGTTGTTGATGTTGACAGCATTCGCACCGGTTACACTTTTGCCTTGGAAAATGTTGTCCATCCCACCGGCATTGACAACCTCATCGATCGAGAAGCCAGAGAACGATTCCGCAGTCGTGTTGGGCTGAAATCCAGCGGGTGTAAGATTCGGGTCGAGCTTGTTTCTCAAGTTTGCCTGCTTAGCCTGGTCATCATCAGGCAGGCTTTGCGACACGATGCGTATGATGTTTGTTGCCTCCTCGATGTCACGTGCCTTGCCACGAACAACGACTTGGGAACCAACGTAAGTGAGGTCGACAACGCTGTTGGGAAATCCGCGATTGATGTCACGCTCCAAGTTCTCCAGCAGTCGCTCGAATTGTCGGGATTGTTCGGGATCGTCGGACACGCGAACCAGATAGCTGAGCACATCCTGCTCGCCCGATTGCGGATCCTTGAACCAGAAATTCACCGTTGTCGATCCGATTTTCTTGCCGGTGATGCTGACTTCGCTCTCGGTGATGCTGAGCAAATCGACGATGTCGGGATCACCGACCTGATCGCGAAACGGTGGCACGCGAAACCGCAGCACGGTGGGACGTCCAGTGACGACATCCAGTGACCTCTCGGGATCGATCTGTTCAATCAGATAGCGAGATTCTTTGCCAAGTGATTCATCCCCGTCGCGTCGAATTGACGAGCCGTTTACATCCGGGGAAATCCGGGTGGAGCGGGGCATCGGTGGAGTTAATTGGCCTGGTTCCTGGGCGTTGCCAGCACTTGCCAGCATGGCGACCGCTAGCATCACGACAGGCACGATCGTCCTGCGTCCTCGAGATGGGAATTGGTCGCTCAACATTCGACTGGCTCATCCAATTGAAAACTAAAAAGTTCTAGCATGCAGGTGACCAAACCTCGCTGCTTTCGGCAAAAAAGCGATTACAGGAAGAATCGGCAAAGTCGGCCAACCGGCTGAAGCGAAACCAGCAGTGGGAGCAGCTTTTGAAGGGAAACCGAGCAAACGCCCCTGCCAAGGACAATCCAGCTAACCGCCGACCTTCCCCAACCCCTCTACATGCAATAAAACTGCATTTACGGGCTTGACGCAACGAGCCAATAAGAACAAACGAGCCTGATTCGTTTCAACCGTCTTTTTGGTGCGGTTATCCTTGAAACAGCTTGCCAAGTGCTGATCGTTAGGCGATTGTCTCTACTGACCCGCTACGTCCCGGAGTATTTTGGGCGACTCACCTTGTTCGCTTTTCACAACGCGATGCATGAGAGCGGGAACGAGAAATCGCTCGCATTCGGATCGGGCAATTTCGAGTAAGACACCGACTTAGAAAACGTGAAATGTCCTGCCCAAACCCCCGTTGTTGAAAACCTGCGAGAGGTAGGCCAGATTGCGTTTCCATCGACTTTGCTTGATCGCTAAAAACCGTACTTCCGGCGGGCGTCAGGTTGCTCAGACCATGTTAGGGTTGGTTGGTTGCACGGTCGCTTCGCAACTGTGTGGCGCGTTCGCGTTTCTGATTTTTGCAAATGCCCTTAGCACCTCGGAGCTTGGAATCCTCAGCAGCGCGCTGTTTCTGCAGCAGTTCTTCGCGACAATGAGTATTTCAGGATTGCGAAGTATTGTCATCCGCGAAATCGTGCGACAGCCCGATCAGCGAAACGCATTTGCGGGTTCCTACCTCCTGCTTTCTGGTAGCATCGGATTGGTGATCGTTTTCTTCACTGCTCTGATCACGCATGTTCTTCCAATCGGAAACGACGAGAGATTTGTGTACGTGGCCATCGCTGTTGGTCACGTCGGCGCATGTCTGATACCCAACGCTCTATTCGATGCTGAGAATCGACAAGTTCATGCGGCTGCGATATCCACCGCATGCGAACTCATGTTCGTTGTCATCATTGCCTGCTTCGGAGGGTTTGGAGGACTTTCAATGCCCCTGGCCGCTGGCCTGATCGCGGGCAAGTGGATCGTTTCTGCCATCGCCGGTTTTTGGGAATTCAATCGAATAAATGCGTCCTTTCGCCCAACAGTGAATCGTTCCGCGGTGGTTATTTTGTACAAGTCGGCGCAGCTCACGTCGCTGGCAACGGTCCTGAACGTCGCTCCTGCGGCCATTGGCGTGGTGCTAACCCGCGTCTTATTTGGGTCAACACAAGCAGGATTATTTGCGATCGCTGCTTTTGTATTCCGGACTCATGCAACGCTGGTTGGCCTGCTGACACGAACGATCTACCCCCATGTCGTTGGGGCCTTAGGAGAAACAGTCTCGTTCAAGGCAAGGATGCTTCGTGGTTACCTCGCCTATACGCTCACTTTAACCGGAATGGGTTTCATTTGCAGCGAACTGCTGCTGAGTTACATTCTGCGGCCCGAGTTCCAGTCATCTCGGTGGATGATTGCAATCATGCTTGTCGCTGCGACTATTCGGGTCGGCGGAATCATCGGCAATATGTATCTGATTGCTCGATTCCAGGAGCGCCTGTTGGCCTGTTTTTCCGTGATGAGTGTTGCCGCTTTCGCGATTGTACAACTCGCGCCGACTGGCCTTTCAGGTGGCCACCAAACAGCGTTTGCGACGCTTGTCGCCGCGTCAGTCACACTACTGAGTTTGATCGGCCTGCGGGCTCACCCTGAAACAACCGAGGCCACCCCAGAGGTTTCCAATGAACAGTGTTGATATCGTGAAACGCGTCATCGAAGCAGAGCGTGATGCCCTGTCTCAACTGCGCGCTGCCGTTCCGGCTCAGACAAATGACGTTCTTGACGCAATCGGAAAGCTCAAAGGAAGGGTGATCTTGGTCGGCCTGGGGAAATCGGGCATCGCTGGCAAAAAGATCGCGGCGACATTCAACAGCACTGGTGTCCCGGCGATTTATCTTCACCCGATCGAAGCGATGCACGGTGACCTAGGAATCGTCTCTGGTGAAGATATCGCAATTTGCATCTCGAACAGTGGAGAAACGGATGAACTCTTGACGCTGATTCCACACTTTGAACGCCTGGGCATTCTCACAATCTCGATCACCAGCCAGGCCGATTCGACACTGGCAAAAATATCGCAGGTAGCGATCATCATGCCTCGCTTGCAAGAGGCAGATGGATGGAACCTCATCCCGACTTGCTCAACCATCGCGGTTTTGTCTTTCTGTGATGCGTTGGCCATTGCGCACCTAGAACGCAGAGGTTTAACAGCCGACCAATTTGCCGAATTTCATCCCGGTGGTTCTTTGGGGCGCAAATCGTTTTTGCGAGCTCAAGACTTGATGCTTTCGGGCGATGCGATGCCAATCGTCGACAACGCAATGCCTTTGATTAAGGCGATTGGCACCATGTCAAAAGGAGGTCTTGGATGTCTGTTGGTGTCTTCCGACACGGAATCAGAATTGGGTGTCTTTACCGATGGCGACCTAAGACGTCTGATCGAAGCAAACCGGGAGATAGCGAACACGACTGTTGGTGACGTCGCCTCGCTTGACCCCAAGTCGATTGAGTCACATCAACTAGCTTCGAAAGCACTTCATCTAATGGAGGAGCACCGAATCATGGTGCTAGTAGTGACCGAAAATGACAAGCTTGCGGGTATCCTCCACATGCACGATCTCCTGCGTGCCGGGCTGGCGTAGCTAAATCAAATGCAGGGCACCGGACGACCAACAAACTCATTCAATCATCTGGTTCCGCTGTTCGCTTACGGCAAACCACGCAGAGAGTCTCCGAAATCCCGGGACGGAACCGTGCAATTTGACACCACAACCGCTGCCACCAATGGTGTTTTGGTCTCGGCAGAAACGTAAAGTAAAACTGTTCGACCTCGAACCCCGCGTCTTTTAGCAATTGACACAAAAGTCCGTAGGTGAATCCAACGCGATGGTCGTCGTGTATCTTTTCAAAGTTGCGAAGCGACTGACTGACAAGCCATAGCCCATAGCAGTTGGGGGTCGAGAGAACCAACTGCGAAGATTCACGCATGTAGCGATGTAAACTGGCAAGACACTCGCCTGGATTTGAAAGGTGCTCGATTGTTTCTCCGAAAACAACGACTTCCGCATTAAACGTCGATTGATCAAGCTGATGCATGTCTAGAAATTCGACATTGCTAAATCCTTGATTCACCAGCCAATCAATGGACTCGCGATCAATGTCAATTCCACTACAAGTTGAAGCGACTTTGCAGAGTTGCGCGTGCAGCAACAGTCCTGATTGCAGTTTTTCCTTCGCATGTGGGCTATCGCACGCCCCAATATGCATGATTCGTTTCCCCTTACAAAGTTCAAGAACGATCTCATTGCGGCATGGGTTGAATGCTGCCTGCTTGTAATCAAAGTGCATCTTGGCTCCTACCTATCTGAAAAGTCAACGGGCGAACAGGAGCCGGGTTTCATTGCTCGACCGTGTAGATGGCACTCGTCCTCAACTGTACATTCAATCTCAACAAAACCCGCCCGCCGCAGAAAGAACGTAAGTGATTCAGTATCGAAGCCACTTTTGTGAACATCCCAGTACAGAGCCGCCGGTCCTGGTTCATCAGGATTGAACTCAGTCTCACGCTGCCAGCCAAACAGGCCAGCGAATCCTTGTCGAGCGTCTGAGGTCAAGACGCCCCAAGCAAGATCATTCCAAGATGCATTGAGGTATTGAGTGATGTGGGATCGAAGATCGGGGACGATAATATGGACGACGCCCCCTGGCTTGAGCGACTGATACCAGTCAGCCAATGCAAGTTCAACTTCCCAAATCGTCAAGTGCTCCACCATATGCCGCGTGTAGATTTCGGCAAGGTTGCTGGCATGTTTTGAAAGATCCCACGCATCACAAACGATTTCAACGTGGGGGAGACTGCGTACGTCACAGCCAATGAACCCTTCTTCAACTCGTTCGCCGCACCCGACGTTGACACGCGCGTTTGTAAATCCGTTTCCTTCCATGTTGGATTGTCGAACTGGTAGCTTGGGGATTTTTCGAATGGTATATCCCATCGCGCGAAAGAGACTCACCGTCAGTCTTTCTATTCTTTGTCGAAATTGCATGCCCTAGGTCTCAAGTCGATTTATTTATTGAAGGATGGATTGGATCGATCGCAAAAGAGGAATACGGAGTTCGTCGAGCGATAGCTGGTGACACTCAATAGCGGAAACAACCTTTTCCACGGCAGCGATGCCGAGATCACACTGCCCGTTGAGCAAACTTTGAGTGACTTGATTCACGGCATTCGAGTCATCGCTTAAACAATAGACCGCGCCTGGGACACGGTAAATTGCATCTCCGAAACAGAGCACCGGCACACCACGCTGCATTGCCTCAACGGCTGACGACGAATTCACACACGCCACTGCAACCGCTGTGTCGAGTGCTGCGGACAGGCTATTCGACTGATCAATGACGAGACGGTGCCGATTTTTTCGGATCAACTTTCGCAAACCGTAACCGGGTGGGTGTCGAGGATGAAAGCGGACCCGCAACGGGAGTTTTGACACGTCGATCAGAAAACGAAGGAAGGCTTCCATGTTTTTAAAGTGTGGCGAATAGTGAGTGATTTGCGAATCGGCATCATTCTGCATCACCACCAGCAGATCAGATGATAGCCGGCTTAGCTGTATCGGCGACTGTTTCGGAAACTTCTGCTGGAGCAAATCACTTACCCAACTTGCGCCTGTGTTAATTCCTTGCCAATCAAGCTGATAGGTGCCTTTCTGCGGGTGCCAGCCAACCTCCATCAGGAGAAAAGGAATCTTCTCGCGGCGCAGCGTTTTGACCGGGAGTTGGTATCGGGGCTTGAGTCCATTCCAGATAACTGCTGCATCACAAGGAGGAATCGTGGAGGCGACAAACTTGAATCGGCGTGCATACGGACCTTGCCATCGAACGACTTGGTAACCCTCTTCCGAAAGAATTTCAGCGACTCGATTAAGGCCCGCGCGGGCATACTGACTCGCCATGGTCTCGACGGCGATCGTTTGGTGATTGGAAACAGTCATCGACTTACATCTTGTCGCAGAGTTGGTTCTCGATTGTATGCCCGAACTTGATACTTCTCTCTCAGCGCCAATGTGAAACGTTTCGCCATGTCAACATCATGGCCAATTGAGTTGGACCAGAAACGGCTTAGTAAATCTGTCAAAGACTCCTCGTCTCGACAATTCCCAAGGACGACACCAGGCAAATTGAAAAACGCATCGCCCAAGGTCACAACGGGAATCCCCGCGTCGAGCGCTTCAATGCCAACGGTCGAGTTGATTGTCACGACGACTGGTTTGTACAACTCAAAAATCTCCGGCACGCTAAGATGGTCCGCCACACTCACAAATGGGTGTGAAACGGTCGTCTCGACAGGCGACAACGGATGTCCCTTGAAGATGACGTGAGCCTTGATTCCTGATTCGTTCAGGCGATCCACAACGGAGCAGAGCACGTCGACCAACTCACGCATGCGTGAGATCCACGGTGAATGAAGGACGATCTGCGTATCTGTCTCGACCTGAAATGGGCAAAAGAGATAGCGAACGTCATGCGCTTCGC
Source organism: Rubripirellula sp. (assembly GCA_029245125.1). Classification (GTDB taxonomy): domain Bacteria; phylum Planctomycetota; class Planctomycetia; order Pirellulales; family Pirellulaceae; genus Rubripirellula. Next base: position 3,915 of record JAQWPZ010000276.1, on the reverse strand, counting down.
TCGCATTCAAATCACCAGATACTGGTGGTTTAGGGGGCTTTCTTTTGCCTGACAACAAAGCAGACTCCAACAGGTCTCGGTTCTCGGCATTGCGCAAAAAAATGTTGCGACGCGGTTGAAGTTTTGAAGATGCGTAGGCTCGAAGAAGTGAGGGCAGTGAAGCCCTTCGCTTGATCTTTGGAATTGAGTCTCGATCAATTGGCAAAACCGATCTGATGTCTTGAAACAAGTCCCGCTGTTGGTAACAAAACGCTTCGTCCGAGAAAAGTTGACTACACGATTGAATCGAATTGCGATGGTTGACACCATTTCCATCAATGGTAATCCAATCAGGCCGAAACAGACCCTGTTCGAACACAAGACGAGGAATTCCATTTTGCTTCGCAACCATGTCCAGACAAGCAATGAACAGATTCAATCTTCCGTTGAAATACACGGCACTATCGAAGGCACTTGATTGAAGCAGCTTGTGGATTTCGGCACCGTAGTGATTCGCGATCCTGCCATAGTAATCGTTCGAAGCAAGGCCACCATGATAGTGCGACAGTCCATGCGTGAACCGACACACATCGTCCAGGTCACCCTTGGCAAACCATTCGTGACACTCACCAGGGGCGATGTGAACATGCCTCGCGTCAAAGTTGCGGTAAATGGCTTCGTCGTATTTTGTAAAAGAGAGAAACGTCGGCGCATATTTCCCAGGCAGCTTCTTTTCCAGCAGCTGAAAAAGATGAACCAATAAATTCAGGTCGCCGAAAGGGCAAACCAATACTCGTGATGTTTTTTTAGAGAGCATTAGTGTGATTGATTCGCTTTATTGCCCGAACCATTCAGCCGCCGAGTGTTCGTTTGCCGCGGGGCAACTTGATCTTGCCAATCGAGTAACGTCGACAACACTCCCAGTGTCATCCCCAATCCTCGCGAATACGCACGAGCGAATCCAAACGGAATATACGTCAAACCGGCCCGCAACGAGTATTTCGCAAGCTCGAACGCCATAGGACACTGAAGGAACATCAGCAGCAATATCAGACCAAGAAACAGGTAGATGCCCCAAGGGAGGAGAACAGAAAATGGAATCGCTGCGAGACTGAGCATTGCCATCGGTGGCTGTAGGTTGTCCCACATGCTTGTGTAGGAGTCGCCGCGAATCTCTGCCGTGTGCCGCAGATAAAGCTGCACCCTGAAGCGTCCGTGTCTGGCCTGCGTTCGCAAATATGGAAAAATTCGACGCGGGTGATGGTGTCCCACACGCGAATTTTTCTCGAACCGAAGCTTGCTGCCAGAATGAGACACACGGAAGGACAGATCGCAGTCTTCAGCACCAGCCAATCCGGGCCCGTTGGTGGCCAACTCATCATACCCACCCAATGCAATGAGAGTTGTACGCAGGTACAACACATTGAATCCTCCCAGAAAATCTACTTCGCGTGGCATCCGTCGATGTCGCGCTACGATTTCTTCGTGGATCAGAGTTGCCAGTAGGCTCTCAGGAAACAGGTTGCTGTAACTGCCACCGACACCGGCGACTTCGGGGTCGCTTAGATGGGGTAAAAGCTGTTGCAAGGCATCGGGGTGCGCCACACAATCGCTGTCGATGAACCAAATCAGTTCGCTCTGGGCAGCTCGCCAACCGAGGTTGCGGGCCGCACCGGGGCCTTGACCACCGCCCGTGATGACTCGCACCGGATAGCGGGCAGCAATTTCGGGCGTGGTGTCCGTCGAGCCGTCATCGACAAAGATGATTTCCTTGAGTTCGCCCGATTGCTTCAGTGGCACGACCGATTGCAAACAACGGTCCAGTGTCGCGGCGCAATTTCGACCGGGAATCACCAGGGTCACCTCCCCAATTTTACCGGCCATCGTCAAGACATGCGGATTTCCAGAATCGTCGCCAATCATTGACGCCCCTCCTGTGAATCCTGGTGAAATCCCGACGACCGCTCTGTATTGTGTTTAGCGATGCTTTCACCAGCGACCGACGAACGCAACGCATCACGTCTGGCCAATTCCACTAAGTCGCGGCGAAGCAGATAGTTGCGTCCGTATAGATGAAAGATAATGCCGGTCGAGACAAACATAAAACCATAGAACACCAAGTCGGTTCCACGACCGATGCCAAGCCACGATGCCACGGAGGTTGTCAGCGACGGGAATGCAACGGAGACGATCGCTAGCAGCCAAACACATTCCCGCAGTAAATGAATCGGCTGGTGGTTTTTTATGTACGCGCGAAACTCGAGAACCGCCAACACGGCGAGCACGGAAATCGCTAGCCATTGAAATAGATTCATTTCCAAAACCTGCCAGCAACCAATTGTCCTGTGATCCGCACCGCATCCCAAGAGTTCTGCCCTTTGGCAAGCGTATCATGCGTGTACCGAATCGTGACGGGCACTTCCCGGTAACGCAATTGGAGTCGAGCGATCTGGTCTAGGATTTCTGACGCGTGCGCCATACGCGGTTGGCGAATGCGAATTTGCTGAGCCGCCATCCGCGAGAGTGCTCGGAATCCGTTATGAGTATCCGTGAGACGCAGCCCGTTGGTGAGTCGAGTGAACAGGATCGCCATCCGCAGCAGCACACTTCGCGTCCAGGGTAGGTTCTTTGTGCTGCCTAAGAATCGCGATCCCAAGGCCACGTCGACTTCGCCGCTCAAAACCGGCAACAAAATACTCGAAACATCGGCCGGATCGTGTTGCCCATCAGCGTCGAATGTCACGATGGCGTTGGCATCGTGGCTGAGCGCGAAGTCAATGCCGGTTTGCAATGCGGCTCCTTGCCCACAATTGATCGGATGCCGGAGCGCCCAGACCGGCAGTGATTGGGCCACTGCGAAGGTATTATCTCGCGATCCGTCATCGACCACGACGATTTGATGACCACCATTCAACAGTCCTGCGACCGTTTTCCCCAATCGCTCTGATTCGTTGTAAGCCGCAATGACGATCCAAGTTCGTTTTGGTGCAGTTATATCGTGAATCATGGCTGGCTTTCCTCGCGCCATGGGGTGCCGTTTTCGTAACCAGTGATTCGCAGCCTCAAGTTAGCAATGAATTCTTCATCGGGCATTTCGCGTTGGAGACTTAACTTCAAAGCCGATTCTGCCCAAGTCTTGGCCGCCTCGAAATGGCCGAGTGCTGCTTGGATCGCTGCGGCGGTATCGAGTACTGAAGGGGATGTGGTGCTGTTCAGGTCATAATGCTGTGTCAAGAGGCTCTCGGCCTGCTGCACATTGCGGATCTTCTCATTTTCTGACGTCGCGTAGATCCATGCCAGGCGACGTGCGGCCGTGTGTAGTTCGGGATCTGCTCGAAGAGCTTGTTGAAAGTAGGGAATGGCGGAACTTGTACGTCCCTCTTTGAAGTGCAGCCAACCGAGGTTGTAGATCGACTCGGCATGCCCCAAATCGGCGGCTGCCTGAAAAAACTCACGTGCTTCACCCAGTTGTCCACGATCCAGGTAAATCACTCCGAGATTATTTAACGCTTTTTTGAACTTGGGCTTTTTACAGAGCGCGCGTTCATAAAGTGTGATCGCGTCATCCACCCGACCGATATGGTTCAGGCAATCCGCCAGTCCGGCGTCGAACTTGGGAACGCTGGTGTTTGAAAATCCGACCGCTTTCAACATCGGTTGCAAGGCCTTGCCTTTTTCACCGCGATTGAAGTATTCAGCTCCGATCTGATACCATGCCCGCGGATTTTTCGGTGACACATCAACAGCAGTTTTCCAGAGCTGTAGGTCGTCGCGATAGTCTTGGTTGCGCAAATGGGTTCGCCATCCCAGCAAACTGATGACCGCACCGACAATGCAGACGAACCCGCCGCATAGCACCGTCGGCTGTTGACTGACACGCAACATACGCGCGGCAACCCCTCGCGCAACCAAAACGAAACCCGCCATCACCAATGC
>JAQWPZ010000267.1 GCA_029245125.1 Rubripirellula sp. | reverse complement strand
CCGACCCAGATCCCGCAATTGATCGAACGGGCGACCGAATCACCAGAAATCGATGTCGTGATTGGATCTCGCTATGTTCCCGGAGGCAAGATCGTCGGTTGGCCGTTGCATCGCAAATTAATGAGCGGCATGGTCAACCGCTTTGCAACACTCTGCCTGCGTCTGCCAGTCAAAGACTGCAGTGGATCGATGCGATGCTATCGGGTCGCTGCGTTAGAACGAATCGGCATGTCGAATGTCTGCATCGATGGATACGCAGTACTGGAGGAGTTGCTGGTGATGCTCCGACGCAACGGATCAAAATTCGCCGAACTCCCGATCACATTTACAGACCGGCAATTGGGAGAGAGCAAACTAACGCTGCGGGAAGCGTTACGGTCGATGAGCCAGATCATCTCGCTCGCTTTCAAACGCTAGACACTCCCCCCCCGAACGGTCGACTGCATTGCAAAAGCGGTCGACTGCATTGCAAAAGCGGTCGACTTGGCAAGAAACGGCGTGTCGCACGATGCGTGTCCCAGTTCCCTCTATGTCCCAGTTCCCTCTAGCACACCGGCGGCTAGCGCCGTTCCGCTCAGTCATTGCATGACAGACTCAGCTTGGAGAAAGAGTGATTGCATGACAGCGGATCGCGGCACCCCTGTTCCGATGCGGCGAAACGTCTGCAGCGTGCGATAGCACACAAAAGCGCGCGACAGCGCGCCACATGGTGCATCACTGCTGTTTGCTTGATGCACGCTCAACCTTGCTGCGGACACTCAAGGTATTTTTTTTGTCACATTTGCTGGGAATCAGGATGCCGCGACACACTGTCGCATAAATCGGTCCTGGATTGGCATCATGATTGTTATACTCTCGACACATCTGGTCCATTGATTGCCAACGCCTGACGTTAGGCCGCTGGACTGACATCCACTTTTGACTCGCACCCCGCAGGAACCCAGGGTGGCTATTGCCGAGACTTCCGACATTGATCCGTCGACGACGGGCAGCCAGATTGAGTCCTTTTCATACGACGACGACATTGTCCGAAAGTTCGCGACCGCGACTTTATTCTGGGGCGTGGTTGCCACTGTCGTAGGACTGCTGGTCGCGGTGATTCTAGTTTTGCCCACGATGTTTGAGACGGTTCCGTACTTCTCATTCGGGCGACTTCGTCCCCTGCACACGAACGCGGCTATCTTCGCTTTCGCCGGCAATGCGATCTTCTGTGCCGTCTACTACAGCACCCAACGCTTATGCAAAGCGAGGATGTGGAGCGATGCGCTCAGCCGTCTTCACTTTTGGGGCTGGCAACTCATCATTGTTGCCGCGGCAGTGACGTTGCCACTGGGAATCACGCAAAGCAAGGAATACGCCGAATTAGAGTGGCCGATCGACCTGGCGATCGCAGTCGTCTGGCTTGGTTTCTTTGGTGTCAACTTCATGATGACGCTGATCAAGCGACGCGAACGGCACATGTATGTAGCGTTGTGGTTTTATATCGCCACGATCGTCACAGTCACCGTGCTGCACATCTTTAACAACTTGGTCTGGCCAATCGGCTGGGGCAAAAGTTATCCGATTTACGCGGGTGTCCAAGACGCATTCATGCAGTGGTGGTACGGGCACAACGCGGTGGCGTTCTTTTTGACGACACCTTTTCTCGGCTTGATGTATTACTTTTTACCCAAGGCGGCCAATCGTCCTGTCTTCAGCTATAAGCTGTCGATCATTCACTTTTGGTCATTGGTCTTCATTTACATCTGGGCCGGCCCCCACCATTTGCATTACACCGCTTTGCCCGAGTGGGCTTCGTCACTGGGCATGCTGTTCAGCTTGATGCTGTGGATGCCATCCTGGGGCGGAATGATCAATGGGCTGCTCACGTTGCGTGGTGCCTGGCACAAAGTCACGGTCGATCCAGTCTTGAAATTCTTCGTCGTGGGCGTGACCTTTTATGGCATGGCAACGTTCGAAGGCCCAATGTTGAGCATCAAGAGTGTCAACGGGCTAAGCCACTACACCGACTGGACCATCGCCCATGTTCACTCAGGTGCTCTCGGCTGGAACGGCATGATGACGTTTGGAATGATTTACTGGTTGATGCCACGAATTTTCCAAACCAAGTTATGGAGTGAAAAGCTTGCGTCGCTGCACTTTTGGATCGGGACAATCGGCATCCTGCTTTACATCATCCCCATTTACGCTGCGGGTTTGACACAAGGCTTGATGTGGCGTGCGATGGACAGCTCAGGAAACCTTCAGAACCCCGAGTTTATCGATGTGATCGCGAAAATCATGCCGATGTGGTACCTCCGGGTTGTTGGTGGTGCCTTGTTCGTTTTTGGTATTTTGCTGATGGCCGTTAACTACGTCATGACGTGGAAGATGCGACCAGCCACCTACGAGGTACCCGTTTACCAGGCTGCACGATTAAGCAAGACACCACCTGCTGATACCGTAAAAGAGGTCAGCGATTTGGAGCCCGTCCCCGTCCTGAATGCCGCGAAGCGTTTGGACGTGTGGTCCAGAATGAATTGGCACCGGCGTTGGGAACGACTGCCGGTTCGATTCACCGTGCTGACCACTCTGGCCGTTGTCATCGCTAGCCTGTTCGAGATCGTGCCGACATTTCTGATTCGCAGTAATGTCCCGACCATTGCAACGGTCAAACCGTACACGCCCCTCGAGCTCGCCGGACGCGACATCTATGTCTCGGAGGGCTGTTACAACTGCCACTCACAGATGGTTCGACCGATGGTCGCGGAAACCAAACGGTATGGTGAATACAGCAAACCGGGTGAATTCATTTACGACCATCCGTTCCAATGGGGCAGTCGCCGCATTGGCCCCGACCTTGCTCGCGAGGGTGGCAAGCAGAGTAGCTTTTGGCACTGGGAACACTTTGAAGAACCTCAGCGGCTAAACGAGCATTCGGTCATGCCGTCGTATGCACATCTACTCGATACCAAAATCAACTTCAAACGTATTCCTGATCGTGTCCATGCTGCCCACATGCTGGGGGCACCCTACGACCGCGAATTAACAGAGGCCGTCGAGATGGCCAAACAACAAGCTGTGGCGGTTGCCGCCGACATCGTCTCACAGGGCGGAACAATCCGTAGAGGCGATGTGATGACGTTGGATTCCCAAGCCGTCGCCTTGATCGCCTACATCCAACGCTTGGGAACCGATATTTTCGCGCCCCCCGAACCGACGGCCGAGGAACTAGCCGCTGCCGCTGCAGAACTCGACGCTGCCGCACCCGAATCCGCCACTCCCGAAACCGAGTAAATCAATGCTGAAAGACGTTCTCCGAGCGATTGACTACAGCGATTGCGCTGAAGCAGCTTTGTTGCTGTTTTTGTTCGCCTTCGGTTTGATGTTGGTATCGACGTTCCGCTTGTCAGCCAACGCGACCAACAAATTCGCTTCGATTCCCCTGTCGGATAAAGTGCAGGATCCACGCCATGAATGAACCTGTGAACGAACCCAACACCGCGTCTGATAACGCACCCGATGACCAGCTGACCGGCCATGACTACGACGGCATCCAAGAATACGACAATCCCCTCCCAGGATGGTGGAAGTGGTTATTCATTGTCTCGATTCTGTTTGGACCGCCATATTTTTTCTTCTACCACAACGGCGTTGAAGGCCGCTCTCTGAGCGATCGCTACGATCGCAACCTGGCAGCCAACCTGAGGTTGCAGTTTGATGAACTGGGAGATTTGAAGGCCGATCGTGCTGCAGTGATCAAGTACACCTATCAGCCTAACTGGCTAAAAGCAGGGAAAGCAGTCTTCAAAACTCACTGCGTTTCGTGCCACGGAAAAGATGGTGGCGGATTGATCGGCCCGAACTTGACAGATGAAGCCTACAAAAACGTCAAGGACATCGGGGACATTTTGAGCATCCTGCAGAATGGTGCAAATGCAGGAGCCATGCCAGCTTGGCAAAACCGTTTATCGACACCAGAGATTGTTCTGGTATCGAGTTACGTCGCCAGCCTGCGTGGCACCACGCCCTCCACCGAACCAAAAGAACCTGAAGGACGGCCCATCCCACCCTGGCCTGGCCCGCCTGCTGAAGAACAAGAAACCGAAACGGCCGACGCATCTGAGGACAACACTGAATCGACCGATGCGGCGTTAGAGAAAGAGACGAGCAATAGCGAGTCGGCCGAAGAATAGGACGAAGCGTTCGGCGAACGCTCAGTATGATGCAACCCAACGACGATACGGCAAACGCAACCGAGCCCCCAACCAATGGCGGACAACTGTTAGACGCTCCTGAGCAAGTCCTCAGCACCCTCAAGGCTGATGGATCGCGACGTTGGTTATACCCCCGTTTGTCAAAGGGAAAGCTATGGAATCGGCGACGATTCCTGGCCTATTTTCTAATTGTCTTCTTTGTCGCGCTGCCCCACCTTCGCTGGAGCGGCAAACCACTGATTTTGCTCAACATTACAAGCCGTAAGTTCGTCTTGTTCGGGCACACGTTTCTTCCGACCGACACGCTGCTGCTGACTTTGTTGATGCTTGGCGTCTTCCTAACCGTTGTGTTGGCAACCGCGTTGGTGGGACGAGTTTGGTGCGGCTGGGCCTGTCCGCAAACGGTCTATATGGAATTCCTGTTCCGCCCCATCGATCGCCTGTTCCAAGGCACCGCGGGCAAGGGCGGCAAGCCAAAGCAAAAAATCACCGGCTGGCGGGCAGTCGCCCGCTTCGCGATCTACCTAGTCCTTTGCGGCCTCTTGGCACATACCTTCCTGGCCTATTTCGTAGGCACGGAACAACTAGCCCAATGGGTCCGCCGCAGTCCCCTGGAGCACCCCACCTCGTTTTTAGTGATGGGTGCGACCACCGGGCTGATGTTGTTTGACTTTTTGTTCTTCCGTGAACAGCTATGCTTGATCGCTTGTCCCTACGGACGATTTCAGTCGGTCATGCTGGACCGACAAAGTTTAATCGTCGCTTACGATGGGAACCGGGGTGAACCGAGACGCAAGGGCAAACGCAGCTTGGCTGACTCCGCAGGTGATTGCGTCGACTGCAACCAGTGCGTTGTCGTCTGCCCCACCGGAATCGACATCCGAAACGGATTACAGTTGGAATGCGTGAATTGCACCCAGTGCATTGATGCGTGCAACGATGTGATGGATCGTGTCGGCAAACCGCAGGGGTTAGTCCGCTACAGTTCACAGGACTCACTGGACGGAAAGCAACATCGCATGCTGCGATTGCGTACGGTCGCCTACCCGATGCTGTTGGTCGCAGTCGCTGTCGCTTTTCTGGCGGTCTTAACAACCAAGTTCGCATTCGACGCTCAAATCGCACGCGGTCGTGGCAATCCATTCCAACAAATCTCTCCCGGCGTCATCACCAATAACTTTTCGCTGCGTTTGACCAATCGCACCGATGAGTCAAGGGAATACCGAATCACCATCTCTGAACCTGTGGGAGCGACCCTTTTGGGCTTGGCCGACAAGCCGCTTCGCGTGGAAGGAAATGAGGAGCAAAGAGTCCCGATCGTGGTCGAAATTGCGGTAACAAAAATCGGCACTGACGGCCGAGAAAATGCAGTGTTGCAAATCGTAGACGACATTGGAAACCAACGAGAAGTACAAATGAGCATCATGGGGCCACGCTTGTGAACGAATCAGATTTTCAAACTGCGAATCGACGGGCCGCCTGGAAATGGGGCTCACTCGTCGTCGGACTGCTCGGCTTGCAAGTTGCCGGCGGGATCTTCGCAATCATGCTGGCCACCGGTGATGAGTCAGTGGCCGTCGTTCCCGATTACCACCAAAAGGCGCTTCAGTGGGATGAAAAGAGGGCGGTGAAGCGGGCGTCCGATCAACTGGGCTGGCAATGTGTGATCGAGGCATTACCGGTTTCCGAGGGTCGTGGTTTTGCTGGCTTGACTGCGGCGTTAAAGGATGACCAAGGTGAAATCATCAAAGCCAAGCAAGGCACGCTTCGCTGGTTTCGACACACCCGTGCTAACAGTGTCCAACAAATCCCTATCCCCGGCGGTCCGTTAACCGCGATGCGATTGGAAGATTGCTTCGATGCCAATGGGTTGTGGGATGTAACAATCGATGTCACTGATTTAGACGGCAACCGGTTCACGCAAACCGCAACGCTGAACATCACAGAGGTTGTTGCATCGGAGGCGAAATAACATGCTGACATTGCTGACAGCGGTGGCAGCGGCAAGCTTGCTGGGAAGTTTGCACTGCGTGGGAATGTGCGGTCCTTTTGCGCTATGGGCAACCGCCGGAGGGCGGAATACCCGAACCGTGTCTGGCTACCACCTCGGACGCTTGACGACGTATCTATCTGCCGGCTTGGCGGCAGGGGTGGTCGGAACCACGATTTCGATCGGCGGACAACTTGCTGGCTTTCAATTGATGGCTGCAAAACTTGCCGGTGTCATCTTAATCATGTGGGGCCTGGGAAAACTATTGATGCAATGGCGGCCGATCTCAGAGCGTGTAAGCTCGATCACAGGACCATCACGGATCGCTGGCTTAATCGCTGTGGCTCGACCGATGGTTTCCAACCGTGGCGATTTTGGCCGTGGTTACCTGGGTGGTTTACTGACAACTTGGTTGCCCTGCGGATGGTTGTACCTGTTCGTTTTGCTGGCTGCCGGTACCGGTGATGTTCTCCTCTCTGTCGCCACGATGGCGGCATTCTGGGTGGGGAGTTTGCCAGCGTTGACCGGGCTAGTGATGGGAGCTCGCTCGCTGGCTCCAAAATTCCGCAAGGTCCTACCGATTTTTGCCGGCGTGTTGATGGTTCTTACCGGCCTCTACACCGCCACTGGTCGAGCTTCGGCTGACCTTTCATCAGTGGTCCCACCGCTGATCGAGCCGACGTCCGGCACCTTCGATATCATGCAGGTGTCTGACCAGAAACTTCCTTGCTGCGAACCATAATCGCCTGTCCGAATTCGTCCTGATGTCCACCGCAACGATCCCGCCAAACGCTCCAGACGGGGTGCCCTGCGCACATTGCGGATTACCTGCTCCGCCGCTGCGAGCAGACCAAACGGAATCATTCTGCTGCCATGGTTGCCGGGGAGCCTGGGAGCTAATCCGCACGTGGGGACTGGAGGAATACTACCAACTGCGAGATTCCCCCGGCGAAGAGGTCGACGAAGAAGCAACCAGAAATTGGGAAGACCTGAACGACCCTCGTCTACTCGGCCGGTCGGCACCTTTGGCGGTCGAGACTGATTCACGCGCACCGTTGTTGCGATCAACACTCGCAATCTCCGGGATTCACTGCGCCGCCTGCTTGTGGTTGATCGAACGTGCGCCAGAGCGGATTTCCGGTTGGCATTCATCCCAAGTCAACATGCATCAGCGTACGGTCGAACTCACCTTTGATCCCACCACGATCCGGTTGTCTGAAATTGGCCGCTGGCTGCACCGAGTTGGCTACACCGTCGAGCCGTTAGCCGACTGCGATGACAACAGCAAGGACGAAGCGTCGCAACAACTGCTGGTCGATCTGGCATTGGCCGGATTCTGCGCTGCCAACGCAATGTGGATTGCAATCGCGTTGTACGCCGGGCAATTCACAGGAATGGCGGCAAACCACGAACAGTTCTTACGGATTGCAGGAGTCGGCTTGGGGGTCGCTGCCGTCATCTTCCCGGGACGGATTTTTTTCCGCAGTGCCATCGCCTCGGTGCAAACACGAACACCTCACATGGATCTGCCGGTTGCCATCGGCTTGATGGCAGGCATGTTGGCCAGCATCTATGCGTTGATCGATCGCAACGCGGATGTCTACTTTGATTCGATCGCCTGTCTGGTTTTCTTTCTCTTGACCGGTCGCTGGTTGCAATTGCGTCAGCAACGTCGCGCAGGAGAAGCAGTGGCCACCTTGATGCGACTCTCGCCTACCGTCGCAACGCGAGTCAACCCGGACGGATCGACCTCGCGCGTCGCTGCCGAAACGCTGTCGATCACCGATCACGTCATCGTCCGTCCTGGTGAAAGCATTCCGGTCGATGGCACAATCACCGCAGGCGAATCGATGGTTGATCGATCGCTGATGACCGGCGAGAGTTGCCCTGTGCAAGTTGTGGCCGAGGATGCAGTAGAAGCTGGCACCGAGAATCTGCAAGCTGATCTGCACATCCAAGTCACCGCCAAGGGTGACGAGACTCGCTTGGCAAAACTGCAACACGCCGTCGCCGAAGCAGCAGCGACACGGACGCCAATCATTCAACTTGCGAATCGCATTGGTGCTTGGTTTGTGGTCGTGGTCTTGCTGTTGTCGTTGACGACTGCGGTCGCTTGGTTCTTTATCGACCGCTCACAAATGATGGGCAACGTGGTCGCGCTGTTGATCGTAGCTTGCCCCTGCGCACTGGCATTGGCCACCCCTTTGGCGATCGCAGTATCAATCGGACGACTGGCAAAACGAAAGGTCTTAGTCCGATCCGGCGATTGCCTGGAACGTTTGTCACGGCCTGGGATCTTGTTTCTGGACAAGACGGGGACCCTGACCAAGGGACGCATGCAAGTCTCTCATTGGATCGGCGACAACGAACTGCTGCCTGCGGCCGGAAAAATCGAAGCGGGGATTCGCCACCCCATTGCGCACGCAATCACTCGATTTGCCCAGGCGGAAATCGGCGATAGCTTTGATTCACTGCCGCCAGCCAGCAACGTCAATCAGCAAGTCGGTCGTGGTGTCGAAGGCGAATTCCAAGGGCAGCATTACAGACTCGGAAGCGTGCAATTACTAGGCAGTCCTGAGTTCAGCGATCCCAATTCCACCTCACAACAAAGTGGCGACGATCGTTTAGACAACCGCTGGAAATCAGCGATTGAATCTGTCATTGCTGCTGGCAGCAGTCCGGTCGTGCTGATAAAAAACCAGCAGTGCAGGGGAGTGTTCGGCGTTTCAGATCCTCTGCGAGATGAGGCGGGCGAAGTAATTGATTGGTTCATCAATGAGGGCTGGCAGGTCGAGATTCTTTCTGGTGATCATCAGCCAACGGTGTCCCAGGTGGCAAGCAGTTTGGGGTTAAGCGAAACCTCGGCTCGCGGCGGATTGTTGCCGAATGAAAAACTGGCTGTCGTGCAAGCGGCCACGGGCGAGCTCCCCGTAATCATGGTGGGAGATGGCGTCAATGACGCAGCCGCTTTGGCCGCGGCCGATGTCGGGGTGGCGGTGCGTGGTGGTGCCAGCGCCTCGCTGGCCGCCGCGCCGGTCGTGATTGATGGCGGATCGTTGGCCGGTGTTCAGTCGCTGGTCGTTGGTGCCAGGCAAGCTAGGCAAACAATCCGCCGCAACTTTGTCATCTCAATCAGCTATAACATCGTTGCGGTCGGCTTGGCCATGGCCGGCTGGATCACCCCGCTGGTCGCCGCCGCACTCATGCCCGCCAGCAGTCTGACCGTGTTGGGATTAACACTCGCGAGTCCCACCAACGGGGAACCAAGCGAGTCGAAGCACAACACGCCGAGCAACGCAAAAAACCTGAAAGAATCCCGATGAGCGTGATGTATGTCGCACTACCGATTGCAATCGCGTTGGGCGCAACAGCGCTTTGGGCGTGCGTTCGTGCAATCCGAAATGGCCAATTTGATGACCTCGATTCGCCCCCCATGCGAATGCTGATTGACGACAAACCTCAACCTCCCAAGGAACCAACGGATGAATGATCGACGACAGTTCCTCGCCTCAACCATCGGCTGGATGGGCGCATCAGCAACGTGCTCGCTGTGGGGCCAGACGGCGGAAGCTCAACCCATCGTCTTGCTGCCGCGAGACCGTGTCCCGCTATCTTTCGTGATCGATGACTCAACCTGCCTGGTCAACATGGGGCACTTCTGCACGCCACAGTTTGCCGAAGCGTTGCCCAAGCGAAAGGAATATAAAAAGCCATGGCGGACGTGGCCACGAGAAATCCCTGATTCTTTCGTTCGTTCATTCGGGCAATGGTGCGTCGAGCATTCCGTGAAGGGGAAATACAGCATCGTCCCCAACCCCGCCTGTGTTGGCTGGTTGGATCGCGAATTACCCGGCTGGTCTCGTCGTGACCTGCAGGACAGTTTGAAATTAGTGCGCGAACTGATGGTTCCCAACTGGGACATTCATCCCGAGATGATCACGCACACGCGTGTCATCGATCTAAAAACAGGTCGACCATTCGACGCCATCAACGCTGGAACGATGGAGAACTCCTACCCCCAAGAAAAGAAGAGCGTCGATGAAATGGCCGCCTATTTGGCCTACGCCTTACGAATCCTCGAACATTGCGACTTGCCTTGCGAGGGCATCACGACCCCGGGCGGATTTGGCAATCTGGTTAAGAGTGAATTGTCCTTGGCGGTAGACCAAGCAGTACGGGACGTTTATCCAAACGTCGACTTACCTCATTACTTTAAATATGTACGCAATGGAGACGAGAGTACCGAACCGGTACTAGAACATTTGCGAGACGAAGGCACCGCTACGGTCCGATGCACCGTTAATGTCCCGGCCGGAACCGGTGATTGGTTCGGCGGTTGGCAGGGCGATCGAAAATCAGAACCAGATCGATACGCGAACCGCACGGCGTCGAGCGGACGGATGGTTGAATTGATCGAACGGCGCGAACCAGCCATCATGCTGTGCCACTGGCCCGGCATCTACAGCAATGGAACCGAAGAGGGGTTTCAATCTTTCAAGCGGATCGTCACGTCGCTTTCAGATCGATTCGGTGATCAAACACTGTGGATGAAAATGAGTGACATCGGTCGCTACTGGACTGCAAAACAACTGACCAGGATGACACGAATCGGTAACACCGTGCAGATGCAGGCACCTTACCGGAGCGACCTGTTCACCTTGCGAATCCCACAAGTCACCGGCCCAATCCGATTTGGTGAACAGCAATTGTCGCCAGTCGCAACTCTCAGTTCTCTCGATGCGGGAACATGGTACGCCGACGGGAATGATGCCATCGTGTGCTTCAATCTGCCGACAGGTTTATCAACGCTCACCTGCCAGAGTCGCAACTGAGTCCACCCGGATCATGATTACTCTCTGATCCCCGTTCCCCCAAAAAAAATTCTCGCCCGAACAAACGAGCGAGAACGATTTGTCATTTCAGTTTTGGATCACAATCGATCGAAGCCCGTTACTAAAACTGGTTTCGCAATCGCCTGACTACTGAAGATCCTCATCATTGATGATTTCACCACCGGCGCGGGTCAACAAGGCCTTGAACACCTCAGGATCGATGAGCGTGGAAAGGAGCCGCACCGAACCGTCCCCTAGCATGACATTGAATTCCCGCCGCGTCCCGCGATCCAAGGCTTCAACTGGATTATCAATATCCAATTGAATATCGGCCGGCTTCGTCCATTCAACGGCATCAGCCCCGACAGTTTCGACGCCCATGATGGTATTCGACGTGCCATCGAGGACGTTACGAAACGAGATCGCATCGCCCCCATTCATGAAACCTTCTCCACGAGGCCGTTGGTAAACCGTCGTCCCGGGGGCTGTCTGGATTTCAGGATGCTGCAAAAACCCTGGCAATCGGTTCATCAACGGCAAGTTATTCGGACTGTCCCAAGGCTCGTCTAATTTGAACTGTTCATAGAGTGCTTGCTCCTCCAAGTAGGGCAAGATGGCGACACGCCAACTAAGCAGCGGAGTACCGTCGGCACTAGTGACGTCCGTCGGAAACTTACCGTGGACATCATTGTAGTTGTGCATTGCCAGGGCAATCTGTTTCAGGTTGTTGGCAGAACTAATGCGTCGAGCTGCGGCGCGAGCATTACCAACAGCCGGCAGCGTCATGGCTGCCACAAATCCCGTCGCTACCATCCCCTGCGATGCTTCCAAAGTCATCGTCAGTCGGCGTCCATTCTGTTTTGGCGTCAGCATCTCAACATAATGATCACTCATACGTTGCATGTATTGATAGCTCGCCTGGGCAACGGCGTCGTCCTGGCCGGCATCCTGGTCCATCTCGGAGAGAAAGAGTTGCTGCCCCAGTCGAATTCCGTTGGTGATGATCCCGAGACATTCATCCGCTTGCGATTCATCACCAGCCAACATCACCATTTGAAACTGTCCTTCAGACGCCCCCGGATTAGCATGAAACATCATGGCATCGATCAGGTTGGGAATCCTGGTGAATTCTGCAAGCGGCGGTGGGATTTCCCCTGCCTGTGCTTGGATCATTCCGTTTAGCATCGGACGCATCTGCTCGACCCCAATGACGCCTGTCAGCACAGCGGTATGCGGCACGGCAGCAGCCATTTTTGCCATTGGACCAGATGGTGTAGCGCCAACAGAAGAGAGCATGCGGGGTAGGTAATTTTCTGATGCAACAAGAATGGTTCGCGAATCCTTCACGTGCATCACGAACCCAGGCACTGCCGCCAATTCATAGACTGAATTCCCATCCAGGTCCATTGGCTGCTGGGTATCAACCCATTGCGGATTCAAAGAACCAACGTCCAAATCAGTACGCAACTGAAAGACGGCGCCCACCATCGCTGATTCGGGTGGGCCAATCACCACTTTGATTTGTTCAATGTCACTGGCGAGAATTCCGACGTTCTGCTTGCACAACGCATCGGCCACCTCGGTCGGATACAACTCGAACATCGGGCTGGACATCGCCTCACTCACGTTCAGCACAAGCGTCGCGACTGCATCAGAGGGCAGATAGTCACTGCCCACCCGCTCCTTCGCATTCTGCGCGAATCCCCGATCGGTCACAAACAGGGTTGCGAGCAGGCCAATCATTAAAAATCGAGTAGGTCTTTGCATGGATCGATGTCCCGTGAAATGGTTGAGAAGCAGTGTTCTAGTATTCCAGACCGATGCACGAACGCCCGTCATCTGTTCTCGACGAGACGAACACTGCTTTGCTTTGCATTGCAAAGCTACTGGATGGTTTGCGGAAGTCAAGTGTTCACTGAAGCCGAACGATCGAAATAAAGCTGGCGTTATTCCTGCAGTTCACCATCCTTCACACCGAACCAATGACCTGCAAGACATTCGTCATCCTACTAGAGGCGGACGTTGATTAGATCCTGGGCGCTCTTTTTGGCTCGCTTCTTTTCGAAGAATCAAAGCGGCATCGAAGCAAGTTCACAAAAAGCCAATTGGCTGCAACTTATTCTGCGAACGCTGGCCGGCGGCGGCGATTTCCACAGGCGGATAGCTCAAGCTTTGGCGGAATCGCAGCCTGAAAACTCAGCTGGCCAGCCGACCGGCACCCGCTGAGTCACATTCGACGCCCCCATTAGCTGGGTTCCAGTAGACTGCCTGCCGACAAGCTGTGCGATGGTGCAGCTTCGACTTAAACGCGGCCGCGTGAATGAGTAGAATGATGGGATGCCCCGCCTCACCACCTGCCTGATCTGCCTGTATCTAATCGCCGGCATCTCCATCGTAACCGCGGAGATTCCCGTGGCGGACCAAGAATTCTTCGAAAAATCAGTCCGGCCGATTCTGGCTGAGCACTGCCAGGAGTGTCATCAGGCGGACGAGATCAGCGGAGGCTTACGGCTCGACTCGAAAACCGGATGGATGTCGGGAGGCGATTCGGGGCCAGCCATTGTTCCCGGAGATCCCGACGCCAGCCGACTGATGGCAGCGGTCAGCTACGACGATCGTGATTTGCAGATGCCACCCCGCAACAAACTGGCGGACAACCAAATTGCGGTCCTGCGAGCTTGGATTTTAAGAGGCGCGCCCGACCCACGCGTGCAAACTCCGCAGGATGCGAAGGGAATTATTGAGGCGTCGCCCGGGATGAGCATCCAGGCGGGCAAGTCGTTCTGGTCGATGCGTCCAATCGGTTCCCCGGAACCACCGCGAGTTTCCAATTCGGACTGGGTCCAGACGCCGATCGACGCGTTCATCCTAGCCAAATTGGAAAGCCAAGGACTCCGCCCCGCTCCACCGGCAGATCGACGCACATTGATTCGCCGCATCACTTATGACTTGACCGGCTTGTCGCCGACACAGCAGGAGATCGATGACTTTGTGGCGGACGAATCACCGCAAGCAATTCAACGAGTCGTCGAGCGACTGTTGGCGTCACCCCGTTACGGCGTCCGCTGGGGGCGACACTGGCTCGACGTCGCGCGGTATGCCGATTCCAATGGTTTGGATGAAAACCTGGCGTTTGGCAATGCGTGGCGTTACCGCGATTACGTGGTGAACGCGTTTAACGATGACAAACCGTTCGATCGATTCCTGGTCGAACAAATCGCCGGCGATCTCCTTCCCGATGCAACGAACGAAACAAAAACAGCGACTGGGTTCTTGGTCCTCGGAGCAAAAGTTCTTGCCGAGCCTGACCGCGAGAAACTTGAAATGGACACGATCGATGAACAGATCGACGTCACCGGCAAAGTCTTTCTTGGAATGACGCTTGGATGCGTTCGCTGTCACGATCACAAATTCGATCCGGTCAAGCAAACCGACTATTACGCCTTGGCTGCTATTTTCAAGAGCACACGGACCTTTGCGGAATCTCGTACCGGCGCGATCAAGCACTGGCACGAACACGTCTTCGCGGACCAACACGAAGTGGATGCTATCGCAAGCATTGACAAATTAATTTCGCAACGAAAAAGTGCCGCCGCAAGCTACAAGAGCCAAGCGATTTCAAAACTGCGACAGCGGACCCGCGCTCAAGCTGTCGAATACTTGGTTGCTGCCGCCGCGTTTACGCCATCGGCAACGCTCAATGAAATCACCGCGATCGCTGAACCGTCGCAACTACACCCGCGCGTCCTGCACCAATGTCGTCTGTACCTGCAACATCATCCCAATGAACCCTTCTTTGCTCATTGGCATCAATCGACACGAGCGGCGACAAAACCCGAGCAAGCGCAAGCAGCGATTGAACAGCACTATCGTCCGATCCTGAAGCGTTTGTTGGAACAGCGACAGAAAAACCCGACTGCCAGACGCCTTGACGACCCCGAACTCGAAGCGGTGCGGGCAATCATTGATGACAACACGGGGCTGCTCGCTGTCCCCGCAAAACCAGAATACGCGTTCGACGCTGAAACACTGGCTGAGTACGACCGCTTGATGGAAGTAGCACGGCTCTTCGAGAGCGATGCTGGCGATCTGACTGCCGCGATGGGGGTGTCCGACCAAGCCATCGTCAACCAATTAGCGATTCACATTCGAGGCAGTCACCTGAATTTGGGTGAACCGGTGTCGCGGGCGTTTCCGGAAGTGATGCGATTCAGTCCGGTGCCACCCATTTTCCCGACTCACCAAAGCGGACGTTTGGAATTGGCTCACTGGATGGCTGACTCGCGACACCCACTCACCGCACGGGTCTACGTGAACCGTTTGTGGCGGTGGCACTTTGGGGAAGGGATCGTCCGGACGACGGAAAACTTCGGCGCGCTCGGTGATCGCCCCTCGCATCCAGATCTTCTGGACTGGCTAACGCGTTACTTCATCGCCTCGGGTTGGTCCACCAAAGAAATCCACCGGATGATTTTGGCCTCCAACACCTACCAAATGGCAAGCCGCCATGAAAATCCTCAACGGGAGTTAGCAGTCGATCCCGACAACCGGATGTGGTGGAAGTTTCGTAACGAACGACTGCAACCCGAAGCGATTCGGGATTCCATCCTGGCTCTTTCCGGTCAACTGGACGAAGCAATCGGCGGCAAAACGGTGCCACTTCGCAACCGGCAGTTTGTGTTCAATCACACCTCGGTTGATCACACCAAGTACGACAGCGTTCGACGCGCGATTTACTTGCCGGTCATTCGCAACAACCTGTACACATTTTTTGCTCAGTACGATTACCCTGACCCAACGATGCCCACCGGCGATCGGAGCGCTACCGTTGTTGCACCTCAAGCGTTGTGGATGATGAATTCAGACCTCGTGATGGATGCATCCGAACGATTCGCCGATCGTTTACTCGAAGCCGCATCGAGTGATGCATCGCGGATCGAATCAGCCTACGTTCAAGCGTTGGGGCGAACACCCACGGAAGCAGAAAAACGTCGAGCGTTATCCTTCATTGATCAATGGTCCGCAGTTGGCCGTTCAGATGCAGCAACTGTCGACAAATCGACGACCCGCCGCGCTTGGTCATTGTTCTGCCAAAGCTTGATGGCCAGCAACGAATTCATCTACGTCAAATAAATCGCGTCAAATAAATCGATCCAATCGGGCCATGCAGTATCCAACCGTTCCCAACCGACGACGCCTGCTCAAGACCACCGCGGTTGGTTTCGGGCACCTCGCTTTCACCGCCATGCTCGGTCAGCAAGCCCAAGCCGAGGGACGCGATGGAGTGGATTCAGGAATTGTGTCGGATGCACAAAGCAACCCACTAACGGCAAAGGTTCCGCACCTCCCAGCGAGATGCAAACGCATCGTATTTCTGTTCATGAAGGGTGGCCCCTCTCATGTTGACACGTTTGATCCCAAGCCGATGCTGGATCGAGACCATGGCAAACCGCTGCCATTTGACCTGCCTCGCGTGACGTTTGCCAAGCAGGGCAATCTCTTAAAATCACCTTGGCAGTTCAGTCGCCACGGCGAGAGCGGTTTGCCAGTCAGCGAGTTGTTTCCCGAAGTTGCCAAGCACATTGACGATCTGTGCATTTTAAGATCGGTTCACGGCACCAATCCGGCCCACGGTGGCGCGCTGCTGAAACTTCACACCGGAAGCGACCAATTTGTGCGGCCTAGTTTGGGGTCGTGGGTGACTTACGGACTGGGCACCGAAAACGAAAACCTACCCGCCTTTGTCACTATCTGCCCAACGTTGGCTCATGGCGGCGTGAACAATTGGGGCGCCGCTTTCCTACCCGCCTATTGCCAGGGAACTCCAATCGGCAATGCATCGATGCCGGCTCGTTCAGTTCAGGTTCGGCACATTCGCAACCGGCGGATTGACACCCAATTACAAAGGCAACAGCTTGATCTAATCTCCGCCATGAACCATGACCATCTCCGCGAGATGGACGGCGACCAGACGCTGGACGGACGACTGCATTCCTACGAACTGGCCTACCGCATGCAAGCATCCATGCCGGAGATCCAGGACCTCGAACGGGAAACCGCCGTCACCCAACGGATGTACGGAATCGATAACCCCGTCACAGAAGATTTTGGTCGGCAATGTTTGATGGCTCGCCGATTCCTTGAGCGAGGTGTTCGTTTCGTCCAAGTCACCCACAGCGACAGTGAAGTGCAGTGGGACCAGCACAGCAACCTCTACCAGGGACACACCAAGAATGCGGCGGAGGTCGACCTGCCCATTGCCGGATTCCTTAGCGACCTGAAAGCCCGCGGTCTGCTACGCGACACATTGGTGATCTGGGGTGGTGAGTTTGGACGAACGCCAACGGCACAAGGCAATAATGGACGCGATCACAATCCCCATGGGTTTACCATGTGGATGGCAGGCGGCGGCGTGCAAGGTGGCATGGCGTATGGCGCGACTGACGACTACGGCTACTACGCCGCGGTGAATAAGATGCACGTGCATGATCTCCATGCCACCATCCTGCACCTGCTCGGCTTGAATCACGAACGATTGACCTATCGTTACGCCGGGCGAGACTTCCGCCTGACCGATGTTGCGGGACAAGTCGCCAAAGGCATCCTGGCCTAGTTGGACAGCGGCACTTTGACATTCACATTGGCTCGACATTAAACGAGCGAGGTTCAGTTAGGCTCTGCCGGGCAAGCAAGGAGCAGAAAAGCACTGGCCGCCGGTACGACACTGGCCGCCGGCATGACACTGGCCGCCGGTACGACAAAAAACCCGCGGCTAGCGACTTGCAGATCACTATTTCTGGATCGAAATTGAAGTCCATTTCAATTACCGGACTGTGTCCAGTAAAGTATTCAGCGACGCGGGCGCAGTCGTTTCGAAACTACGTTTTTCGAAGCTCAGCGATGGGATGCTCAATGACAGTGACTTGCGCGTATGATTGATGGTCTGGCGACCGCTAGTCTCGCTCCACTTAAGAACCGACAACATGGATGACCAGCCGATGAACCTACCCGAATTGAGCGATGAAGAACGGGCCACTTATGAATGGCAGATGTGGGTCCCTGACTTGGGCGAGGAAGGCCAACAAAAACTCAAGAACGCCAGCGTAATGATCTCACGAGTGGGTGGCGTCGGCAGCGTGGTCGCGTATGAACTAGCCGCCGCAGGTGTCGGCAAATTGGTTTTGGCCCATGCTGGAAATGTCAAACCAAGTGATCTCAACCGCCAACTCCTGATGACCCACGACTGGCTCGGCAAGCCACGCATCGAATCCATTCGTCGGCGATTGCTGGATCTGAATCCGCGTTTGGAAATGGTCACCGTTGAAGAGAATGTCAGTGAAGAAAATGCAGCTAGTTTGGTTTCGCAATGTGACCTAATCGTTGACTGTGCCCCCTTGTTTCCCGAACGCTTCGCAATGAACCGGCAAGCAGTGGCGCAAAACAAACCACTGGTGGAATGCGCGATGTACGAAATGGAGGCCCAAATCACAACGATCATTCCAGGTCAAACGCCCTGCCTGCGTTGCGTCTTCCCCGAACAACCACCCCACTGGAAACGTCAATTCCCAGTCCTCGGTGCCGTCTCAGGAACCGTCGCCTGTTTGGGCGCCGTCGAAGCGGTCAAGGTGATTACCGGAATTGGCAAAACGTTAGCGAACCGCATGCTGCGGATGGATATGCGAGACATGCGATTTCGAGAGTTGAAATTACAGCGCAGTCCTACCTGCCCCGTCTGTAGCGGTAACTAGCAAACCGACAAGCGATTCCGCCAAGTGACACTGCACCTGAGTGTTCGTGTCATCCACCTGATGGCGAAAAGCTCCGTTCCTTTGCCAGCTCTTCATTTTGCAGAAACAACAACGGGCCAACCGAGGACATTTCAATCGGGGTCCAAATTCGACGTATCGAACCGCCATTCACCCGACATCGTCAAGATTGACGCGATCACGGTTGCTGCAGTTTCAATTCGATAGATCCGCTTGCCAAGATCGATCGGCTGATAACCATTATCGATCGCGATGGCAGTTTCCTCTTCCGTCCAGCCTCCCTCCGGTCCAATGGCCGCAGTGACCTGCCCCAAGGCTTCCCCCGCGATAATCGGCTGGCGACTCTCAACAGGATGGGCGATCCAGCAGACACCACTCGGCTTGTCGGCAAAGAACTCAAGCGATGGGCGTGGATCATGAACCTCCATCAGTTGATTTCGCTGACATTGCTTGCACGCCTCAATGACGCCCCGTCGCAATTTCTGCAGCAATGACGAACTTGGCGGTCGCTGAGTCCGCTGCGCAGTGATGGGAGTGACCGATTTGACCCCCAATTCAGTCAGTCGTTCAATGAGTTCACGTGCCCGATCCGGCTTCGGCAAGGCGATGGCTAATTCCAGCTCACAAGGCGGTTCTCGACTGATCAATTGCACCGTCTGCACTTGAAGTTCGCATCGATTTCGCCCCAGATCGGCGACTTTCGCTTCCGCCTCGGCCCCGTTCCCATCGAACAGCATTACCTGATCTCCGAGCTGTAGACGCATAACACGGATCGCATGCTGACTTTCCTCTGTCGACAGGGCGACCAAACCGCCGGCAGGAGGCAACTCGGAAGCAAAGTATCGACGCGTCATTGCGATGCACTTTCAAGTTCGCGGTCATGATCGACCGATGGTTAAGAGAGTCGTGTGTTTCACGGATGTTAACAGATTCACACCAACACAGCCGATGGAGCAATGGCTTGAGTGCAGACTATCTGAAGTATTGGTCTTTAACCCATCGACCTTTCTTGGAGCAACCGTTTTTTCACGGCTCACCACAGCGTGAAGCGATTGCGGGTATCGCTTTTTTTGCAGCCAGTGAGGGGCTCTACACAAGCTTGGCGGGACCGTCTCGCTGCGGAACGACATCGCTGCTGCATCATGTTGGCTCGATGCGAGGCCTCTGTGACTGCGCGGTCGATATGCTGATGAGTGACGCCAACGGCATGCGATCCAAATCGGACCTCCCGCGACACCTCTCATCCGCCTTGAAATTACCTCCGGGTTCGACACTTAGTGATTCACGAAATGTGTTGCAAAAAAACCTGCATTGCGGAGTGCAAACGATCTGGTTGATCGATCGTGCCACTGTCGCGACCGCCAATCTTTTGCAATCTTGGTCCCACGAATGCCCCGAAGTATCGATCGTCGCCGCGTGCCAAAATGCGTGCGTGGTATCGACAACCGATCATCAACGCATCGACCTGAACCCACTAGGGCTGGATGATGCCCTGCAATATGTCCAGCGTGGAATGCAACATGCTGCCGGTGATCCCGCGATCTTCTCTGATGCAGCAGCCGTTCGCCTGCACGAGTTGTGCCAAGGCAGAATTGCAGATATTGCAGGCCTCGCCGAGCAAGCCTTGGCCGAGGCGGCGATAGCCGGAGATCGCTTCGTCAACACAGGAACGATCGACGCAGTTGCCACTCGCTGCACACAAGTTGACCGCGGTGCTGCGGCAGCCTAGAGAGGCTGCCTTTACCATCGCCCCAAGTAGTGTTACCGACCCAGCAAAACACAACTACCCGCTGCTCTCTCGGATTACTGCTCTCTCGAATGAGTTAGCATGAAGGGCCGTGAGCTCAAGGAACGAATCGATCAAGACTCTCCCCAGGAGGAACCACCCATGGATTATGG
>JAQWPZ010000266.1 GCA_029245125.1 Rubripirellula sp. | reverse complement strand
GCGAAAAATGTTGGGGTCGAGCCAGGGACTTTGCAGGATCGCTCGGTGAAAGAGCCCTTTGGAGAGTGGGGTGGCTGTTAGCAAGTAGACACTCGTGCCGCCTGCCGATTCACCAAAGATCGTAACGTTTTCTGGATCACCACCGAAATTGGAGATGTTATCACGAACCCATTTTAGCGCCGCGATTTGATCGAGAATCGCGTAGTTGCCCGATGCATTCTGTGGCGATTCAGCTGAGAGGGCCGGGTGGGGCATGAACCCCAACGCACCGAGGCGGTAGTTGATTGTTACGAGGACGACATCCCGACGTGCCAACCGAGTGCCGTCGTAACCTGGCTGATGTCCTGAGCCTTGTGTGAACCCGCCACCATGAATCCAAACCATGACAGGACGTTTCGTTGCGTTCTGTTCGCGAGGCGTCCAGACGTTCAAATACAAACAGTCTTCGCTTTGACCGCCCTGATTCCGATCTTTCGTTTGCAATGACTTTGGTCCGAAGGCATTGCACGCCCGGACCCCGTCCCAAGTCGCAGCAGGTTGTGGTGGTCGCCAGCGTTGATCGCCGATGGGTGGTGCGGCGTAGGGGATTCCCTTGTAAGCCACGACCGATGCATCTTGAGATTCGGTACCTTGCACAAGGCCGGAGGTTGTTTTGATAGGCTCGGAGGCAACCGCTGCATGGCACAACAATGCGAATGCGAAAATACTTCGAATCATCATCTGGTACTTCATTTTCCTTTGATCAAAGGCTGTGTCTTTGTGGGGAACTGCGACAGTGCTGAGGGCGTGCAGGGTCACGGTTGTAAACCGATCGGGCGAAAGTTTGTTTGCGGCGGGTGGCTGCTTGAACACTCAGCATCGCAGGAGCAATTTTCGGGCGAGTTGGAGACCAATTGATATTCCTGAACACGGATTGGATCAAAAGCTTTGGTCTTCATCATCATCTTCAGTGGACCCATCGTCCTCGCTGTCGACATCTTCTTCAAAATCATCATCGAAATCGTCATCGAAGTTCTCCTCGTCGATATCGTCATCGAGATTTTCCTCGTCGGTTTCCTCCTCTGCGTTCTCTTCTTCTGTGGTTTCCTCTTCCGTTTCTTCTGCTTCAAGCAGCTCGCGTTTTGCATCGGCCAGCTTTGCTTCGGCATCCGCTTCGGAGAGATTACCCGTTTTAATTTCTTTTTCGATTTCCTCGACAAGCATCATGTATCGTTGTTTTCTGACGTCCATGTTACGGGCCTGCTGTGTTTGGGGCGTGTTTTTCGGGTAACTTGCATCGTGCCTCGATTCGCTTCTCAACGCTACCGACTTTGGCGTCGGTTTCCGCTTTGATGGCCGCTTCGCTGCAGTTGGGTGGGGGCACGGTTGATCACGGCGATGCATTCATCATGAGGCTCGCCTGTTGCGAGGTCAATTCGACTGCTCCTATCGTAAATTCGAGTCGCTACTCGACTGATTGAATATTTTTTGTATTTGGTGAATTCCGTCAGAAGCAAGGCGGTCGCGAAAATCATGATGCGATTCACAAAGTGACACAACGTTTCCTCTAGCTGCACGAATGATGACGTGCGATCCTGTTGCGAAATGTTTGCGGGGGTGATCTGCGATCTCCAGCAACGGTGGCAGGTCGCCTTCGTGCTGATCATTCTGCTTTGTACGAGAGCAGAGTGACGCAGGGTTTTGGGGCAACTGCAGCATGACCAGCGTGCAGCATGGCCAGCGTGCAGGGCCTCGCCAGCCATCTGTTCTGTGTCAGCTCCGCCATGCAACTAGGCCTTTTCCAGCAAGCTTCTCAGGCGTTCGATTTCGGTCTTGTCCAACTTGTTTTCGTCCAGCAGTTGGGTGAGCAGTGGTGCGATCGATCCATCGCTTAGCTTTTCTGCCAACGATTCAAGCTGTTGACCACCGTACATCTCACGACAAATGTTTGAGGAGAAAATTTGAACTCCTTGGCTGCGATCGCGATCGACAAACTTCTTCTCCTCCAAGCTTTTTAGCAATCTCTGAACGGTTCCGTGCTGGGAGGTTTTGGTGTTGGTGTAGAGTTGCTCGAGAATTTGGCGGGCCGTTAGCGGCCCTTCTTTCCAAAGCAAATCCATCAAAGCTAATTCTGCATTTGTCAGTCGTTCAGCAGTCATTTGATCCATCGACTCACAGGGATACGGTTGTTTGCCGTGAAGTTACGGCGGCATGCCGTATTTGTCAAGCGACCGCCGGGGGCAGAGTGATTGCCGGGGTCAGGGCGGTGCGCGTTCGTCATTGCTTGGGTCAGCGTTCCGCGATGATTGTGTTGGCCTGTTGGCTTGGTTCAGCAGGGGCCTGTCACGGCGCGGTTTTTGTTTGAAACCCAAGAGGGACATTGCAGAATGTCATCGCAGCCATTCGGTTTTTCCCCAACAGCAGATTATCTTGTTTCCAAGAGTTCTCTTTGAGGTAGGTGATTTGTTTGGCAGCGACAGGCTGTTTCAGCGTAAGTGTCAAAGTGTTCCCACTGACTTCACCCCCCGCGACCATACCACGCTGTTCGTCCAAGTAAAACTCGCTCACCAATTTGTTTTGCCATACCACGGGTTGATCGAACTCGAGCACGATTGAATTTTGTGCGTCCGTTGGATAATAAGCTCGGACAAGATTTGGCGAAGTGATTGGTCCCTCGGTAGGCCGTGCGTAGAAATCTTGTTCGATCAAAGGCAGCAGGTGTTTCGCGAAAACGCTCCAGCCTTCCAGTGGGTAATGACAGCCTCCGCCGGGGCGGAATCCGAGTGTGGAAAGCATACGAAGGTTGGAGTACCGGCGTGGCAGTGATCGCTGCACTTCCCGCAGTAAGTCGCCATTTCCGTCTCGGCCCATCGCGCATGCGCTCGGCCAGATTTGAAAGGCGTAGTATTGTCGAAGATTGGGAAAGTCTTGCTTCCAGTCCGCAGTCAATTGAACGAAATACTGTTCGTAGGTTTCCCATCCATACCCGCCATCGGGGCCGGCGGCACCCTGGTCATTTTCACCTTGATGCCAAATGATTGCGCGAATGCCGTGGGTCAATTTGGCTTGTTGCAGACGCCACAGCATCCGACCGTAAATCGTCTCAAGATCGCTCGGGTTCGAGTCATTGCGTTGATGCTGATCAATTCGGGTTCCCCCTCTTGCAGCATTGACGATAAAGATTGGAACTTGCTGGGATTCGACCAGGCGATTTGCAAGTTCCATTCCCCACCAGCCTAGTTCTGCCATGTGTTCGGCTTGCGCTTTCCAAACGGGTTTGCACCAAAGGTTCTCGCGTTCTCCGGCTTTGAAGAAGCGTGGGTTTCCGTAGCTCCGAACCCATCGATTGGCGATACGTGGTGATTCTTCACGGGTATCGGTCGCCAGGGCATTCGATTGGCCGCTAATCAAATAAGCATCACCACAGACAATGTCACCGGCGATGTGCAGGATCTTTTCGGTGCCGTTGGTGCGCGTGCCAAGTTCGAGCTGGTAGGTCACCAAGGCTGGTTTCAGTTTGACGGTGAAACGGTAGGTTCCATTTCTGTCGGGAGTCTTGGTTTGCGTTTCGTAGGAGGTGCCATTTGCTTGGACGCGGATAAAGACTTCGTCAACTTGTTGCTTGAGTTTTCCGTTGCAGTGCATGATTCCCATTCCGCTCTCGTCGCGAGCATAGAACTGGCCCTCGACCGGCCTCTCGTTACTTTCGGCAGTGCGTTCAACCCTGGCGTCGTTTGTTGGTTCCGTCACCGTCACGGTTGTCATCGCTGCGGTTGTGCTGCCACCATTATTCAATGAGAGTTTGACAACCATTTGCCCGCTGTTTTGAGCACGTTGGAGCACGATGCTCTCAGCCTGGATGTCCTGAATGGTTGCGGGGCCGAGGACTTGCCAGTGGTAATCCAAGTTGGCGACGTTGGCGTTCTTTAATTCAGCTAGATTGGTGATTTGTGGGCGAAGTTCAATCGTCTTTCGACCATCCCACTCTTCCGGGCCTTCCAAGACGAACTCCGGATCGGGAAGGGTTTCGTTGATTGTGACTGGAACTTCGATCGACCGCGTGCCGTCTTCGTAGACAGCGTCCAGACGGATTTTGAAAGTTTGGTTTCCTTGCACACGAGGGGCGTCGAATGAAACTCTGAAGCGGTCGACAGCGATTACTGATTCCTGCTCACCGCGAATGAGTGACCAATAAATCTTTTCTGCGCCGCCCGCGGTCGCGACGAGTTCGGTGGTGTCGCCTTCGTCAATTTGCAATTTGGCGGGGGAGACGAGGAATTGATCGCCGGCTTGAACGACTGGACCGACCAGAGTCTGTAGCG
Organism: Rubripirellula sp.; assembly: GCA_029245125.1. Lineage (GTDB taxonomy): Bacteria > Planctomycetota > Planctomycetia > Pirellulales > Pirellulaceae > Rubripirellula. The sequence continues at coordinate 9,542 of JAQWPZ010000266.1, read as the reverse complement.
TTTTTTGGTTTTCGTATTCCATTCGAACCCAGTCGGCCGATCGTGCGACCCGCGAGATTCGTACTTCGTCGATATCACCAACAAAGTCATAGTTTTCGTACCAGCCACCGATCCACATTCGCGTCTGTTCGGCGATCTTGAGTTGTGAATGCCTGGGATTTCCCATCGCCTGTTTCTGGCCGTTGATGTAGAGCGTGGCTTGCCCGTTTTCGAACGTGTTGACGACGTGAGTCCAGTCGGTAGAGCGATTGGGAATCTGAGCCCTGACGTCAGCGTTGGAGAAATAGCAATCCATGCGGATGCCGGGTGGGCTTTGGTAGAGCATGGTGACTTTGCCTTGCCCTGCTTCGTTACCCCAGGCGATGATGCGTCCCTTGGAGGAGTCTGGCCGAAACCAAGTCTGAGTGGTGTGCGGCATTTCGCCGGACGGCAGTGAGGTAATTTCGGTCCCGCAAAATATTCCTTTTTTCCCAGGGAAATGTCGTGCATGGCCGATCATTCCCGCCGCGGACGTGGTTCCTTTATCCACGGATGTCAGATTTCCTGATACATCACGGACCTCATTGCCAAGGTGCCACACACCGGCGTACTCGTTGGCTGGATCAAAAACAGCTTGGCTGTTTGACAAGCTGTTGGCATCGGCATTGCCCCAGTGAATCGTAATTGCTCGCCGTTGGTTGCCACGAATGATTGGCATCCGAACCCAAATGCTTGCCTGGCCGTTGTTTGGGGCCCATTCATCGATCTCAAAATCGAGCGATGCACCATTCATCGAGAACCTGATGTCGCTGCCATCTTCTTTGGCCTGCGAAAAAGGAAAATAGTCGCTGTGCAGGCGGACTAACAAGGGAAACTCTTTGACGGTCGCGGAGGCAGGCAAGTCTGCGCCGGCTGGTGTCGTCAAAATGTAAATCGGTGCAGCTTGTTTCCACTCGGCGTATTGCGCGTTCGCGAGACTTGCGTAACCGAGCATGAGCATCAACCCGCAGGCTAAGCAAGGTGCGAGTCTTGAGGTTGGCGGCGAGAGTGGCAAAGCAGTTTGTCGTGGCATTTTCAGAGAGAGACGCATGAGATATTTCTTGTCTTGCTGTCGAACGTTTGGATCTTATCGGGAACCCAATTGATCTGTGTGGCAGTCGTGATGATCAGTCAACATCGCCTTGTTAGGAACTTGTTTATCGGGCTAGTGCCTCGTTGGGCCTTCACCTCGCTGATGTCTGTCGATCACGATGCGGTTTTGATCACGGCATTGAAATGAAACATCGACTATTGATATGCGATGCCGGTGATGACCTGGCGACCATCTTTCATGCCCCACTTGCCTTTGATCGACACGACTCGGCCGACGTTGGCATCGAAGACAAGTGTGTGCACCACCATAAACGGTACGCGGATTTCAAGTTTTGTTTGATTTGACAATTGCAGGTAATAGGCGTTTGTATCTTGGATGTCGTCACTCACCAGCAGCAAGCCTTTCGCAAGCACACTCTGGCCATCATCACTGGTGATTTTCCACGATCCATCATCGACGACGGACATTGGGTACCCGGCCGGTTCAGAAATTCCCTCCAACGGGCCAGTGCTTTCGCCGATTTTATCTTTCGGGACGCCCATCATTTCCGCGATCGAGAGCAAGAGGTTCGGGAATGGGGTGGGTTCGGGATAACGCACGTGTCGTCCGGTGTCGATTTGCCCAGCACCTTTGCCGGCTAGGATGACGGGGATGTCGGTTAGCGTGTGGTAATCCCCATGCTTGATGCCTGACATGAACAGGACGATGGATTGGTCGAGCATGTTGCTGTTCCCTTCCTGATAGCTTTTCATCTTTTCCAACAGGTAGGCAAATTGCGCGGTGTGCCATTGGTTGACCGTATTGAAACTTGGCAGGATTCCGCGGTTTCGCACATAGTGCGACATGAAGTGCATTTCCTCGTTCAGTCCCAGGAAGCTGTAGGTGCAGCGACTGTTCGTGTTGGCCATCATCATCGTGGCAACGCGTGTTGTGTCGGTCCAAAAGCTAAGCGCGATCAGATCCAGCATTGCCTTGACCTTGCCACCCAAGTTGGCTTCGATTGCAAAATCATCCAGCAGCGCGAGTTTTTGGTCTCGGGCTGGTTCCGCCGCGTCATCGAATGAATTGAGTTGCTTTTCAACGTCACGGATCGCTTCGAAGTATTGCGCGAGCACAGCACGGTCCGAACCGCTTGCTTTCCTCATGACGCCAGCGGAGCTTTCCTTCACGACATCGAGTACGCTCTTGGTTTGTTCGCGATGTCGCCGGTTGTTCATCCCTCGAAACAGCTTGTCAAAAACTAATCCAGGGTCTCGGTCGGGCGGGATGGGATTCCCCTCGGCATCGTGTGACAGGTAGTTGATCCAAGGATGTTGTTTCCACAACGAATCAGCTGTCAGTTGCAGCGACTTTACCGGCGTTTTGTTGCCGATTTTGTCCGCCACGATTTGGTCGATACTGTGATAGCTCTTGTGTCGTTTGTCGGGTAACGCTCCGGTCATGCTCAATGAGGGCGCGACTAGATGCCCACCATTGTTCTTACCAAAAATATGGTCAAGGTTGCGTAAGACGAGGATGTCATCTTTGACATTTGATAGCGGTTTAAGCAGGCTCGATAATTCGAATTCGCTTTCTGTTCCGCCGGCAATGTCCCATGCGTGGGGATAGACGCCGCAGCCTTTGTACAAGACGCAAAGGCGTGTCGCTGATTCGTTATCGCGAATTGCTGCGGGTGCGACCGCTGGCGACATGATTTCCAACAATGGCAATCCGATTGCGGTGCTGCCGATCCCACGCAGCAGCTGGCGGCGCGGAATGAGGTAAGGTTGCTTTGGCATTATCCGTTGTCCTGCCTGCAGAGAAATTGTTGGGAGCGGACGATCTCGCGAATCACGACACCGCTGCGAAAATCAGCATCGATAACTCGCTGGTATATCTGGTCAACTGTCACGCGATCGTGAGGCTGAAGTGACCGTCCAATCGCATACGCGAGTAAGCGTTGAATGAAGTTGCGCACAATGTTTTCGCGATAGGTTTCCAGCAATTGTTGCTTGAGTTGTTTTGGTGAGGAGAAGGTGGTTCCACCCGGTAGCACTCCTTCGCTGAGGACTGCACTTTTGTCTCGATAAGTTGTTCGCCAACGCCCCGATGGACCAAAGTTTTCGAGCCCAAATCCGATTGGATCGATGTCTTTGTGGCAGATTTGACAGCTCTCCATTTCGGTGTGTGCTTTTATGATGTCTAGCTTGCCAGGGTTCGGCGTCGGCAGTGATCTGATCGCATTTGTAATCGGTGGTACATTCTTCGGCGCTTCGAGTTTTTCGCCGATCATTTTGTCCAACAACCAGACACCTCGCCGCACCGGGCTGGTGCGTTCGGGCGCGGAGGTCGTTCGCATGACCGCAGCGGAGGTGATGATGCCTCCGTAGCGATCACCTAACACGGTGTAGAGAGTTGGCGGATCATAGATGTTCTCAATGCCTTTTCTTTGGCTGCCCGTGCGGCGTCGGGAGGCGAGGACATCGGTGTAACGTGAATCGAAGGCTTGGCGGGGTTTGAATTGATCTTTACCGTACGTGTTTTGATTGTACTTGCTGACGTAGGCCCAGTCTGATTCGACGATGTTCAGCAGGCTAAGGTCCGAGCGGAACAGTTCGTCAAAAAAATAGAGCATTTCGTCATACTGCGCGCGATTGATGGTTGGCACACCTCGCTCATCAAGATCCGTATCGCTGATCAGGTCTTCGAAACCAAGCCATTGCGCGGCAAATCGTTCCGACAGTGAAATGCGTCGGGGTTGGTTCAACAGTCGCGTAACCTGTTTCTCCAGAACGTCGGGCTGTTTCAGTGTCCCCGTTTCAGCGATCGCCAGTAGTTCTTGATCCGGCGTCGATCCATGCAGGAAAAAAGACAAACGCGTTGCCAGTTCGACATCGCTGACTTGATAGGGGGATGCTTGGGATTGGGTGGTTTCCAAGCGGTAGAAGAACTCCGGCGAAAGTAAAATCGTGCGGAGCATCGACTTCAGGGCTGGCAATGTTGCGTTGTTTCGCGACTCGGATTGAAAGGTTGCAACGGCTCGCGCGGTGTGTTGATCTGTATTTTTGCCACGCAGAGCGCGGTGCAAAAATTCTTCAGCAATGAATCGAATTTGAGGCTCGTTTAGTTCGTCGGGGAGTTTGCGAAACCCGAACTGCTTTTCCAATGCAGATTCGCTGGTGTTCATCTTTGACAAGGCAAAGTCGACACACTTCATGTACTCGAGGAGCGGTAGAGGTTGTTCGGCCATCGCGTTCGCATCGTTTACAAAACCGCTTTTCCCAGGCACTTCCACTGGGAGCAGTTTTTCGACGAACCCTCTTTCGACATTGACGCTGCTGAGGAAGTTGTAATCAGGGCGGACGGTGACTCCGAGTAAGTCTTCGAGTGAATTCAGGAATTCGTAGTGCGTTAGGCGGCGTAATGGTGTGGGGCCAATTTGGGTTTCGCCGTTCTTTAGCACGATGCGTTCGTGGAACCAATTCAGGAAATTTTGTCGGGCATTTTGGTTAATCGGGTCCTCGCCGCTGGGAGGCATGCGGCCCTGCTTGATGACCTTTTCCACTTTGGCCCAGGTTGCAGAAACATCGTCGGAGACCAGAGCAGCTGGGGGAAGGGACGCTGTGGATTTCAGCAGCCCTTCCAGGTCGATACCGCTTTCGGCATCGTCTCCTTGATGGCAGTCGAGGCAGTGTTGCGAAATCAGTGCGTGGGCAGCGTGATCGGAATCAATTGCCAAGGCCATGCTGCCGTGCAGATGAAGCCAACCAACAAACAGGATTACCAGCACCCAAAATCGTTTCATCGGGACGGATCCTGGTCGCGGGAATAGATGAACATTTTCACCGTGGTTTTGGCTGGGTTCGATTCGCAAGCTGAATGGAGAAGCTTCGAATGGGCGAGAGTCAGGCTTGACGAGCAGTTGCGGGGTTGGATTTGGAGGGGTGGGATTTCGTCAAACCGCCACCACCTCATCATATCGCAGCAGCGTGGGCGGAGGTGAGTTGCCACCAGTCCCGTGGAGAAATCGCCTATTTCACGTGTCACGGGGGCCGTCGGTTTACGCTTGCGTTCGTTTCACAGCTGCTCCGTTTGGGCGAAGCGGGCATGACTTAACGGGATGCGACAAGCGGGGCCCGCACCTTTCAATCGTGGTGGTCGGCCCACCGCGGTCGAGGCAAATCTCATTTACCTCATTTGGTTTTGGGTTTGTTCTTCTTGCGTCCGCCGAAGGACCAGTTTGCCGATGGTGTGTGTGCCTCTCGCATGAAAGCTTCGATCTGCTTTGCGACTTCGGGGTGCTGAGCTGCCACGTTATTGGTTTCTCCGATATCACTGGAGAGATCGTAAAGCTCGATTGTTGAGTTCGGGCTTTTGCCGACATTGTTGCGGACACCTTTCCAGGTGCCCCAGCGAACGGCTTGCTTGCCACCGCGTTCATAGAACGCCCAATACAGATAATCATGCTTGGCTTGCTGATCCTGTTGGCCAAGGAGTGCTGGCAAGTAGCTGATGCCGTCAATTTCCGCGGGTGCGTTGACGCCGGCGATTGCCAAGCACGTCGGCATCACGTCCCACATAGCTACGGGGAGATCAACTTTTGTGCCTGGTTGGATTTTGCCTGGCCAGCGGGCGACAAAGGGAACACGGATTCCGCCTTCGTAAAGATCGCGTTTATGTCCACGAAGTGGGCCATTTGAATCGAAGAATTTTGGATCGTGCCCACCTTCCATGTGGGGTCCGTTGTCACTGGTAAACGAAACCAGCGTGTTATCATCGATGCCAAGTTCGTCCAGCAACGCTAGTAGTTGTCCGACATGGCGATCCATCCGGGTCATCATTCCGGCAAATGCAGCGACTGGGTTTTTGACTTCGGGCCCTCTGTATCGACCGATCTTATTATCAAACTGGGGGAATTTCTTTGCCCAGGGAGCGTGGTCTTCTTCCGGTACATGCATCGCTGCATGAGGAATGGTGAAGGGGACGTAGGCGAAGAATGGTTTGTCTTTGTTGTCTCGTACAAACTTCAACAGCTGATCGGAAATGAGGTCAGCGGAGTAAGTTTTTTCATCAAGTGGGACCTTGCGGTCGTTGTCCCAAAGGTGGGTTGGATAAAAGGTGTGCGCTTGCCGCTGGCAGTTGTAGCCGTAGAAAGTATCAAAGTGTTGAACGGGATCACTCTCTGATCCGGGTGCGCCCAAACCCCACTTGCCGAACATGCCGGTGGTGTAGCCAGCTTTTTTTAACAGTCGTGGCAAGGTCACGATGTCGGCTGGCATTGGTGCTTGTCCCTCTGGTTGCACTTCACGGTTGCCGCGAACAAATGTGTGGCCGGTGTGCATCCCGGTCATCAATACGCAACGCGTCGGTGCACAAACGGTTGATCCCGCATAGTAATCGGTGAACGTGACCCCTTCCGCAGCAATGCGATCGATATTGGGTGTTTCGAATTTACTTTGCCCGAAGCAAGACAAGTCACCGTAGCCCAGGTCATCAGCCATGATGTAGATGATGTTTGGCGGTTGCTCCGCAGCCCAAGCCAAGCAAGAAATCAGGCAGCAGATACCACTTAAGACTAATCGTTTCATGTCCAGCTGGTCCGTGTGCGATTCGACGATGTGAAGGTTGATGAAGGATATACAGCTGATGACCTTAATGAAATGAGCGTGAAACCTCCAGTAATTTTTGCAGTGAACCCGCGAAAGTCTTGCTTCAGCCACCTTCGGTCAGCCTCATCTGAGCGACTGAGAGTGAGTATTGCCCCTGTAGTGAGTCGAAAACGCAAGGCGTCCCTCATCGTGTGTCGATTTCGCCTTCCCACTTTCCAAGACCGCCACTCGCGTTTCCTGATCGCTGTTTTTTTCGGGGAAGACAGCTCGTGGAGGCGGAGCGCGGAGATCCAGGATGATCCAGGATGATCCAGTCAGCCGAGCCAATTGATTGGTGGGGTAGGACGGCGGTTGCTGGTCTTTAGCAAACCAATCGCTCCGAAATAGTCGTTTGATGCGACGTCAGCGAGCGTACGGTATTCGGTTCGTTGCATCACGGATTGCCCTGCGGTTTGCCCTTTGAGCGGGGAGTGCGTCGTGTACGCGGCACTGTTACATTCCGACTCGTTGATGACGAAATCGATGACTTTCGCACGGTGTACTAATGCAGCTTTCCTCCAGTTTTGAGCTCCATATTGGCATTGATTATTCGGGTCGTGAGTCGCCCGTTAGTCGCACATCGGCGTTACAGGTCTATGCCGCCAGCGATCAGATAGAACCGAGTCGCATTCTTTCACCCGCTGGAACGGAGACAAAACGCCGGAACTGGTGCCGCCAAGAGGTTGCTGAGTGGCTGATTCAGCAAGCACGCCAAGGTCAACGTTTCGTTGCCGGCATCGATCACGGGTTCTCGTTCCCGATCAATTACTTCGAGCGGTATTCGCTTGATTCGTGGGAGCAGTTCATTGACGATTTCTGTGAGCACTGGCCGACCGATGCTGAGCAGACTCATGTTGATACGATCAGAAAGCGTGCTTCAGGAATGCCGGATCGCACAGGTTCGAACAAAGATTTTCGACTGACGGAAAAATGGACGAGTTCCGCGAAGTCGGTGTTTCAATTCGACGTCCAAGGATCTGTTGCGAAGTCAACTCATGCTGGGCTGCCGTGGTTGCGACGAATTCGCGAAGAGGTTGGAGAGCAATTGCACTTTTGGCCGTTTGACGGGTGGCAGGTGCCCGATGGTAAGTCCGTCATCGCTGAGGTCTACCCATCGATTTTCCGAAACCGGTACGCCAGGCAGGATCGGAGCGTTGATCAACAAGACGCCTACTGCGTCGCACGGTGGTTGGCGGAAACTGACCGATTGGGTTTCTTACATCAATATTTTCAGCCGCTGCTTGCGGAGGAAACTCGAGAAATTGCCAACTTGGAAGGTTGGATTCTCGGGGTCATGTAGCGTCGCTGCGGGTGAACAAAGCATTCTGTTTTTTCACGGTTCGTGGCAGCACCATTGGACTGTCCGCTTTGGGTTGGATCCTGTCCGCTTTGGGTTGGGGACGAACGAAGTAACCGCTTGCTGTTCGATGATGCCGGGTTGGATCTGAAGTTATCCAGACGTGTGAAGACGTTCGCAATCCGGTGTAATCAGCAAGTGCCTAGTCCACAGGTCGCCCTACGCGTCATGGTTTTGGCGTCATGATTTTGATGCTGCGATTCGTGTGTGCCAGAAAGCCCAGAGAATGAAGACGCCTTGTAAAGGGAGTCTCAACAGGTGAAGCAGCGGCGCCGCGGGCAGGATTTCTTGATGCTGGTAGAGATACAGGTTGGCGGGAAAGACTGCGATCAGAAGGGCAACGATCCCCCAGGCCGCCATAGGGGTGAAGCGGGGAATTAGAATCAACAGCCCAAGCACTACCTCGCAGAGTCCGCTCAGCAGTACCAACTCTTTGTGAAGCGGAAGCGAGGGGGGCATGATTTTCATGAAAAAATCCGGATTTGCGAAATGCATCGTGCCAGCCCCAATCATGAAACTCGCAATCGTCAATTTTGATATCGTTTTGATCCAGGGCATTCGATTCGCAGTCAGGTTCGAAGGAACTTGTGTGGGCTAGCGACGGGGTGGGCTAGCGACAGGAACTTCTCAGGTGCTCGGGATCAAACGCTGTCGAGTCTCGTGATCGAACCACGTCAACGAGACCAACAAAGTTTCACCGATGTTGGTTGATTTTATCCGATCAGAAATTTTGAATAGAATCCACAGGTATGAATACCACGAAACGAAAGATCTGGTCAGTTTTGGTCCCTCGATACCTGCGTCCACCTGTTGGAAGGCATCCCTTCATTGGTTGCTTGTGGCTGATGCTGTTTGCAACGCCAGTGGTTGGTGATTGGCCACAGGCTGCTGGGCCCAATCATGATTACAAAATACGCGATCATGTGCCGACGGATTTCAGTGTCGCGTTGGGCCACAATGTGCTTTGGCGAACTCCCTTACCAAACACAGGCGAAAGTACACCGATTGTTGCGAACGGACGAGTCTTTGTCACTTGTCATGCGTCTGTGGCCGCCGATGCGCAATTGGGCAGCGAGATCCTTGGGATCTGCTTTGACGCAACAACTGGCAAGGAGCTGTGGCGACGTGAGCTTCCCGGCTCTCGATCCACTGATATGGCGAGTGGTTTTAGCGATAACACCGCCGCGTCTCCGGTCACTGACGGCGAATACGTTTGTTTTGTCAATGTAGGAGGTTCGATTCGAACGTTCGATTTTGAGGGACGCCTAATTTGGCAATACGATTGGGTCCCGTTCGGCCGCCATCACGCGCGACAGCAGGAACCTATTTTGCACGATGGCCAAGTTATCTTGCTCAAAACGGTCGCCAATGACCTGCCTGTTTCGGCGCCGACCAAGGCTGGTGCCAAGCCGCTCGGAAGAGTTCCAGAGGTTTGGACAAGACTTCATGCGTTCGATTTGAAGACTGGGGAGATCCGATGGGTCGC
>JAQWPZ010000265.1 GCA_029245125.1 Rubripirellula sp. | reverse complement strand
TTGATAGATGACCGCATTGGTTCGTTCCCACCGCCTCAATGTCACCCTTCAAGGGAGATTCGCAGGCCGGCAAGAGAGTCAGGACCATCTTTCCTGCCATGATTAGGCCGAAATGTCCGGTTTCGGGTTTGTTTCTTGCCGCAGGGAGTATCGATCGTGAATTCCTGTTGTGATTGCAGAGTCTTTGTTGCCGCTGGGCGGTTTTTCTCCTCTCAATTCGGCTAATTACTGGGCGGTAGCCCAAATAAAAATCGCCCCCCATCGATACGCTTAAGGCCTAAAGCGATAGAATCATCCGTGATGTGACTGGATACTCGGAAGGAATGCACGATGACGAATGAACCGACGGCTGAGCAGACGAAAGGCAATACAGAGGACCATAAGGTGAGAGATGAGAAGGCGGCCAAACGGAATTCGTCTTCCAAGTCTTCCGACCCGCATCGGATCATGCTTGTTCCCTATCCGAAATTTATCTTCATGTATCCGACACTGATCGTTTCAGTGCTGGCCGCAATCGTGCTGACCATCGGTGGTTACTCCATCGCTGATCCAGAACAAACATTGCCAGTGGTGATGACCGCGTTGTTTCTGGTTTTCTTCATTCTCAACACGTTCATTATCGTCTTTGACTTTCCACGGGCAACTTCGCTTACCCTCGTGTTTATCGCAACGACCAGCACGTTAGGTGGCTGGTTACTCGTCATTGCTAAACCCGATACGCTTCCGTTTGTTCAAAATTGGTTGTCTGTCGTGCGTCCAACCGCGAACGCCAGTTTCTTTGTCTGCATCTCAATCGCGATGGCGGTGATGTATCTCGCTATCTTCATCAAGGTCCGGTTCAATTATTGGGAACTGAGAAATAACGAGCTGCTCCATCATCACGGATTTCTTAGTGATCTCAAACGCTACCCAGCACCCAACCTGAGAGTCGACAAAGAGATCAACGATGTGTTCGAATTTATGCTGCTCGGAGCAGGGCGTCTGATTCTGCATCCGACCACTGAAAAGCGAGCGATTGTGCTAGACAACATTCTTTTCGTCAGCGGGAAAGAAAAAGAGCTGACTCGTGTGCTCGGTTCGATCAAAGTTCAGTTAGGTAATGATCCGAATCTTTGATCACAACAGGGGGGGCAACGTCCGCTCGGGTGATCGGTGTTTGACGGGTCCACGATATCACAAGTCCCAGTGCGGCTCATCGACTGCGAGAGTCGGAAACAAGGAGTCAATTGAATGGGTCTGCCTGGGATAGCGGAAGCGGCTGAATCGATTGAACCGGAAAGTGCCTACGCTGTGTTGGCAAAGGCACAGAAACTTGAGCGAGCAGGACGCGATGTCATTCACCTCGAAATAGGCGAGCCCGACTTCGCAACGGAGCACAGGATCAATCAGGCTGGGATCGCGGCCATCAATGCCGGGCAAACCCGATACAACCCGACCGCCGGTATTGGACCACTGCGCGAAGCGATTGCGGCCGAGCTTGGTCGTCGATCTGAACGCAAAATCTCCGCCAGTGAAGTGGTGGTCGGGCCGGGTGCGAAACCGCTGTTGTTTTTGCCCACACTCGCCATCATCGAAGCTGGTGACGAGGTGATCTACCCTGACCCCGGCTTTCCGACGTATGAAGCGATGGTCCGTGTGGCTGGCGGTAAGGGTGTTCCCGTCCCGCTCGTCGAAGCGAACGGGTTTTCGTTTGATCTGGATGTTTTGCGACAGCGGATCAGCGAACGAACAAAATTGATTGTTTTGAATTCTCCGAGTAATCCTACAGGCGGTGTGATCCCGCTCTCGGATTTAGAGGAAGTCGCGAAACTTGCCCAGCGCCACAACTGCTGGGTATTGTCAGACGAAATCTATAGTCGAATGTGTTTTGATGGTGTCAAAGCGCCGAGTGTCGCATCGATTGACGGGATGGCAGAACGCACAATTGTGGTTGACGGGTTTTCCAAAACTTATGCAATGACGGGTTGGCGTCTTGGGTACGGCGTAATGCCTGAACGTTTGGCATCGAAGGTCAATCTGTTGGCCGTGCATGCCTTTGGTTGCACCGCACAATTCACTCAGTTCGCTGGCTTGGAAGCAATCACAGGGCCACAAACACAGATTGATACGCTCATGGCTGAATACCAACGCCGTCGCGATGTGTTGGTTGATGGCTTGAATTCGATCACCGGCATTTCTTGCCGAAAACCAGCAGGCGCGTTTTATGCATTTCCAAATGTTCAATCGCTGGGTGAGTCTAGCGAAGCCATAGCGGACCGTTTGCTAAGCGAGACGGGTGTGGCACTCTTACCAGGGAATGCGTTTGGTGCCGCTGGCGAAGGTTATCTGAGAATTTGTTTCGCCAAGCCGATCCCCGAGCTTCTGCAAGCTGTTGAGAGGATGCGCGCTTTCTTTGGCTGAGCTCGTGATGGTGGACGATGGGGAATGAACCGAGAACTGACGTCAAACTGCGGGCCTGCGTAAGGCTTGCTGCGGATGGCGTGTCCCAACCACCGGCGCTCGTGTTGATGGAGGTGATGTTGCGGCATCCAATGCTTCGCCTATGCCGTCAATCTCTTTGGACGAGCTTGTTTCTAACGAACGCCTTCAAACAACTTTGATCCAATTCGCACGATCGTCGCACCCTCGGCAATTGCCGCGGGAAAGTCACCACTCATTCCCATCGACAACTCATTAAGTTCTAGTCCCGATTCAGTTCGCAATTGGTCACGCAGCAAACGTGTTTGTTCGAATTGTGTGCGGGCCTCAGCTGGATCGGTTCCCCATCCCGCCATCGCCATCAATCCTAGTATTGAGATTCCCTTGGCCGGTACGTTCTGCATCAAGCGAGGCAATTCCTCTGGAGCGAATCCTGTCTTTTTTTCGTCTCCGCTGATATTGACTTCCAGCAGCACATCGGTGGTGATCCGCTGATCAGCAGATATTTCGGCAACTGCGTTGAGTGCACGCTCGCTGTCAATCGATTCAATGATGACGGAGTGCCGTAGGAGGCGTCGGATTTTGTTGCGTTGCAAATGGCCAATTAGATGCCATTGCACATCGCTGGGGAGCTGGTTTGCTTCAGCTTTCGCCCAGAGCGCTTGCGGGCGACTCTCGCCGAGCGTTTTGCAGCCTGCCTGGACCAACAGGTCTGTTTCAGGAAGCCCAACATATTTCGAAACGCCGACAATCTTAGTGCTCCCGGCGGGGCGACCTGAGGTGGCCAGCGCGTCGGCGACTGATTGTTGAACCGCCTGCCAATTATTTGCGATTCTTTCGGCGGGGTCGTTTTCACTCATTTTCATCTGGATGATCGTCAACCGTTATGAGTTCCTCTTGGCCGCCATCGCTCGGATGGAAACGCGAGCAAAAGAAGTCAGCTAACATGTGTTTGCCGAGGAAAGTGCGGCAAGCCTTCCCCTCGAGACTGCGGTACACGACCCACTGTTCCGATCCTTGCTGAATTCGGTAAGCGACAGCTTCATTGGGCGGCACAATGCGCAATTGATCGGCGACCGTGAGTTGCCGCCAGGTCCGTTTTCGCCGAAATCGTCGGGGCGTGAAGTCGAGCCAAAGGGGGCAATACAAACGCCCGAGCCCGGTGCACGACGATACAAGGTGATGGTCGTCAGAGCATCTTAAGGTTGCATCACTGGGACCGATTCTCCATTCTCCAGCGGCCAGTGGTATCGCCAATACTTTTGACCGCTTATCGGTGAGATGCAATTCGCGTGTCTCCTGCTCTTCCACTGCGGCAAAATGCTTGGTCAATGGAAGTCGACTTGAGTACTGAATTCGTCCTGGTTGGTGCGTTGAATCCTTTGCCACCAAAACCGCATCTGCCAGCAGCAGCGCTCGGTCCTCGCGGAATTGAAGAATCTGCCGTTGCAACGTGACGCCACCTGACCAGGGCTGTTCAATTTCCAAATAGTGAACGTCATCGTCAGTGAACTCGCACACCTCCGTCCAGGGGCCGGTCGGTAATTGCTCCACGTCCCCAAGTTCGATTTGAGTTTGCCATTCACCTTCGAGAACCAATTTTTTTCCCGCTGAGATTTCTAATGCGACATCTTCGTGGGAGTAATCGAGAACCACCTTCGCATGCGGGACATCCCACTCACATTGCATTGTGATGAGTTTGTTGTCCGGCTCATGGTGCACTGCTGCTGGTAGTGAAATCTCCCAAGCGAGTCGGCCACCTGTCGTTTTTTGGCCAAGCGCGGCGTCGATTGCCGGGGCGAGGGTGTCACGATCGAATTGCTTCGCTTGCTGCAATAGACCATCGTGCCCGAGATCACTTTTGATCGCTTTGCGAGTTGCTTGCGAAAATGCAGCGGTTCCGTCTGGCCGACTGGTCGCCGCGATCCAAGTGGCAAGCCATTCGCCTGTTGAATTCAGTTTCTTGTTCGCTTTTGTTTTCCCGAATGAATCGATCCATTGCTTACAACGAATCAATGATGCTAACACCAGGCGGCTGTTGCGGATTGGCTGAATCGAGTCCGCGATCGATTCAACATCGTGATCACACCATTCACGCACGGCGTTTGTGGATGGTTTTTGTAGTTGTTTGCAGTGCGGGAGTTTCGACAGGCAGCACGCCAGTGTAAGACCCAGTTCTCCACCCAGTATTAGGTGATTTGATGCGTAGGGGGGCCCTTCTTGAATTACTGTTTCGTGGGCTTGCTGCAAACCTGACAGCAATCGCCACCATGAGTTCGGCGACATCGTTTTCGAAAGAGCCGGTAACGCTGCCGCCCAAACCACCGCCTCGGAAGCAACGAGCACGGATGCCGGTGAGCTCGATGCCAATTGATTTAGTAACTCAGCTGTAAGAGATTCCCAGTCACATTCTTTGGTCTGACTTGTCTCAGCTTTTCTTCCGCAGGCAAGATTCGCAAGCGTTTTCCAGTAAGGTTTGATTTGGTTACCGGTTGAGGCGGAAACACCCCATTGGTACACCCTACCGCGGTCCGCGGATATTCCGAAAACAGTCGCGGGAGACTTTTCTCGAATGCTTTTGGTGAGTCGCTTGTTAAGCTGCTCTCCTTCGATAAATCCACTGTGCGAAGCAGTCCCGTTTGACTCGGAATCACAGTCGGACGCGGTTGGCGGAAGATCGATCGACATGCTTCTACTTTTAAGTTGGATTGCCAAGGTGAGTGGTTCGCCAAGGCGAGATATTTGCGGGCCTGGAACGAGCCTCCCGACGCGGCCACTCTCGTCACGATTTGACGGTCCGCGATGGTCGGGCAAAGCCCAGTTTCACAGCGACGGAAAAATCCGATGTTCCGCCGCTCGGCAAACCCAGCTTTCCCGCGATCGCCAGCTTTCCCACGATCGCCAGGCTCAGGGGCCCCGCTCGAGCTAGCCACAGGATCCCCGCGATAACCAGCCGCAGCTTTTCGGCGACAGCCAGTCACAGTGTGTCGCTATCGGCGAAACCAAAAGTCTCGGCGATTCCGGGCTCGATCTCGGAGACCTTGAAGCCACCCCGATTCGAAGTGAGCAAGTTGCCCCTCGATACCTGATACCTTACTGACAAATTGCTGGTACGCTAGGCTATTAACGGCTGAGGAAGCTGTTGAATTCCGTTGGAACAAACTTTTTATCAGGTGTTCGAAATGGCTCGGATCCTATCGTTTTACATTCCGTTGGCGATCCTGTTTTTCTCGATGTCTGCTGCGGTCTGTTGTGCTCAGGAAACAGACGAAAAGCCGAAGTCGTTAAGTGATCCGCTTACCGAAGAAGAGAAAGCGATCACGACCGATACTTACGTTCCACCAGATCAGCTTGTACGGAAAGCCTTCGAGGCTCCGCCCAACGCGAAACAACTCAGCTCACGCTTGGTGTGGATTGATCGTGAAAAGCAGAGGGTTTATGCAGACGGGTTCGTCACGATGCGTGATGGGCCACTGGAGATGTTTGCCTGTCCCGTCGGTACCAAAGAGCATGAGGCAATTGTAGCAACGATTGCAAAATCGAGTGAATTGCACACCGCTCTGCTGGCGATTGGAGCGCAACCTGGAACGCCCGTTTCCTATGTTCCGAATTTTGTCCCAGCGACCGGTCAACGAATTCGTGTTTGGATTTGCTATTTCGACAAAGCCGGACAATTCAAGGCCGTCGATGCGCGTCGTTGGGTCCAAAAGAATGGCACCGAAAAGGGAATGGATTCCGATTGGGTATTTGCTGGCAGTGGCTTCTGGAAGGACCCATCGAGCGGTCGCGAATACTATCGAGCCGATAGCGGCGACATGATTTGTGTTTCGAACTTTAGTACCGCGATGCTCGACATTCCTGTCGCCAGCAGTGCCGACGCAAATAACCTTCTTTATATTCCTTTCACCAAGCGAATCCCTGAACGGGGTACGCCAGTTCGGTTGGTGTTCGTGCCAATCCCGATTCCGACGGATCAACCAGAGGCGACGCCCAAAGTTGACGCCGATAAACCTCCGGCCAAAGAAATTCTTACGAAGAAGAAATAGCTTCTACACAAAACCTTGCGTGGGACCTGAGCAGGCCAGCTCAAGATGCGTTTGGGCGAACTCAAGATTGGGCGTCACCCACTGGTCTAGCCGCCACCTGTTTTCGGCCGCCACCTGTTTTCGGCGATGATGGTCGATGAGTCTTACTCAAGTGGCTTGGCCGCACCCCCCGACGGATCTCTTGTTGACGCAGTGGTAACAGGAAGCAGGCCTATCCGGTCGCGTATTTTCAGGTCGGGCAACGCGGTTGAGATTTGAGCTCCGGTCGGCCCGAAACCTGATGATCGTTACTTTCGTCACCTTCGGCAAGAATTCTTTCTTGCAATGATTGGGGCGATGCTCGGGCTGGCCAAAACTTCTAAACCCTGACTCGCGCGTTGTAGAGTCTTTTGTCAACATGAATTGATTTCCGGCTTGGGGACTACGGTTGCCCCCACGGTCATGATCTCGGATCCCAAGTTGGAATCAAGGCAGTTGGTCTGTTCGCCCACTTCATCGATTGAGCAAATTCGGATCGAGAGTGAATCAACGATCTAGGCCAGCGTTCGGCGAAGTTTTTTCGACGTGTTTGGTCACTCTTTTCCGGGTGCACGAATCTGCGTTGAGTGTAAGACAACCCCATCGAAAATTGCATGAACACGCTCGGTGCCCGAGGTCTTGATTTGCTGGATGCAGCAAGCGCGGCTGCTCGCTAGGAGTTATGACATGAAACCCAATCAACTCTTTGAAACGATCGGGAACACAAGTTTCTCAATGTCAGGCCGCATGCAGCAATCTGGCCCCGTTCAGCAATCTGGCCCCGTTCAGCCACACGTCCTGATCGTCGACAGCAGTGAAACTATCCGGATGTTGCTATCGCATTCTCTCCGGAAGCACCATTTGGAAGTGATTGAGGCGTGTGATGGGCGTCAGGCATTCCAGTTAGCTGCAAGCGAGCGTCAGGTTGATGCCGTTCTAATGGATACTCAATTAGCATTCGTAGATGGTTTTGAAGTTTGTCGGCGTTTAAAAAACGATGGTGAATACTGTGGCATTCCTGTGATCTTGATGACAAATGCTGGTTCCCATGAAGAGATCGAGCAAGCTATCTCAGCGGGAGCAGATGAGGTTTTGGTAAAACCCGTTAGTCTCGCTGAGCTTCGAATCCGAGTTTCGTCACTGCTCCGAACGCATGGGCAACAAGACCACCATAACAGGCTTCATGGGGGAAGCAGCGAATTCCGCGAAGTGGAAGACGTGGCACTCAGCTTGGCTCACGCTGTCGCGATCAAGAACGGTTACGGGAATCGGCATGTTGAATTAGTAATTAATTACACGGTCGCCTTCGGGAAAGGATTGGGTCTAGGCCTGGCTGATTTGAAAAGGCTGCATTTCGCAGCGATTCTTCACAACGTTGGCAAGATCACGATTCCTGATTCAATTTGCGAAAAACCTGGGCCATTTACCAGGCAAGAGAGAAGCCTGTTCACGCAATGTCCGGCCGTTGGAAATGAGGTTTGTGCATCCTTTCAATCGAATTCTGCCGTGCTCCCGCCAAGCTACCGGGATGACGCGGTCTTCGACGGCCCAGACTTTCCAGCAGGTGTGCACCGAGAAGTGAACGCCTTTGAGGCAGGAATTGTCGGGATCGTCGATGCCTACATTGCACTGACAAATGATCGTCCATTTCGGCAAGCCAAGACGCACGGGCAAGCGATAGAGATCCTCATCGATCGCGCCCGGCATGGAGTTCATCATCCACGATTAGCACACCAATTTTGTAAGTGGATTAGTGGTGTCAGAGCACAGAGTGAGCGTGCAAGTCAAACCACTGTCGAACTCAACAAACCAATCACCTCTTTCGACAATGTGGTTGTAAATAGCCCCACTCCGTCGATCTAAAACGACTGAAGGAAATTTCCCTAATGACTAACCCACTTGTAATTATTGCGGAGGACAACCCAGGTTTGGCACGCGTCTTATCGCTCAAGCTGAAATCTAGCGGTTTCGAACCGCTGATGTGTAGCGACGGACAGTTTGCCTGGGAAGCCTTTCAGGATAACTCTGTCGCCGCGATTATGAGCGATCAAGAAATGCCCCGGATGACAGGAGTCGAGCTCTGCCGACAGGTCCGTGCGATTGATCAGGATGTGCCATTCTTGTTGGTGACGGGACGCAAACTTGAGCTAGACACAAAGGAGTTGGAGGAGGAGTTGAATATCTGCCAAGTCTTTGGAAAACCGTTTAGCCCCTCGGAAGTTATTTCGGTGTTACGCCAAGCGATAAGCGAAAATTCGACTGCCTGCTGATCGAACCCTTCCTTAAACCTGCCAGATTTGAGAGAAATTCCACATTGAGTTCTGACCAAACCATTATTGGTGCACTTTCGCAACACCTGATGCATCCGGTGCATCTTTTGTCGAAAGAGGATTGCTCTGTCCAATCAACTGGAGTGAAGGAAGAGAACGTCCCAAATTGTTTGGTTACCGATCGTGGGGCACAGGGATCGACAGTAGCGATTCAGCTTTCGAGTGGTAACTGGGCATCGTGGGATACGAGCGCAATGCTCGCACGCCCCTCGCTCAATCACGCTAAAACTGTTTTGCAGCTGCAAGACAGGAGTGATGAGCGTGACCGGTTAGTATCCGAGTCGGATGCTTTGGCGACTCAAGTGATCAATGATTTCGAGGAACTTTCTCTGTTGCGAAGTTTGGCTTCTGCAACGGAGCTGCCGGACGCGGGAGTGACCGTCGCAGAAATGACCATTCGATGTTTACGTCCACTGACGCTTGGGGTGGGTGCGAATTCGATCGCAGCTGTGCTGTTGGCCGACGACGACAAAACACGGATGCCGCCCTGCTGGTCCAACGAAGCACTCGTCTCAAGCGAGAAGCTGTCTCAACTGATCGACGAGAATTGTTTCGAGGCGGAGCAGCGACCTGTGGTGCGAAATCGTTCTAGCCACGCCGCTAGCTCCGCTGCTGATAATTGCATTGACCAATTCGTTTTGCTCCAATGTCGCAGTGAGGGACGCTTGCATGGTTGGTTAGTTGCCTGCAATCGTTTGAGTGATGAGAGCGATCAGGTTCCTTGGGTACAACGTGGCTTTACCACGGTCCAAGCAACGCTGCTTGAGACTGCGACCCATCAATTAGCGGCACAGTTGCACAACATGCGTTTACTGCGGCAGAAAGAATCGCTGTACACCGATGTGGTGCGAACCTTAGTCAACGCGGTCGAAGCACGAGATCCTTACACGAGTGGGCATAGTGAAAGAGTCGCCCGTTTCGCAAGGTGCCTGAGCAAGGTGATGGGCGAGAGTGATGCGACGAACGATCGCATGTACTTGACTGGATTATTGCACGATGTGGGGAAAATTGCGGTGCCTGATGGGGTACTCCGCAAGCCAGGTGACTTAGACGAACAAGAACGAGCCATCATCGAAACGCATGCGGAGGCGGGCTGGCGGATCCTCCACGAATTGGAGGCCTTACGCAATGTTTTGCCAGGCGTGCTTTATCACCATGAGCGGTTCGACGGCAAAGGATACCCCGACGGGTTGGCGGGAAAAAACATTCCCTTGGAAGGACGCATCTTGGCAGTTTGCGATTCGTTTGATGCGATGACCAGCGATCGACCCTATCGAAAGGGCATGTCTCTTGATAAGGCGGCGGGCATCCTGAAGGGGGGCTCAGGTCGGTACTGGGATCCCGTGCTGATTGACGCTTTCGTCGATCATCTCGAATTGTTCGCCAAGATCCGATCGGATCATCGGCCTCGAGAGCACGCGGTTCGACCAACTCCGCTGTGTAGCGAACCGATCGCCTAGGTTGCCGCCGATTTTAGTCACGCTAACGCGTGATTATTTGGTATCCATCGCCCAGACAGGATCGACTTTACCGACTCGCTTTGTCAGGGCTTCGACGACGCGGCCAAGCAAAACCACGCTGGGATTGTCGTCGGGATGTTGGTGGACTAGCGAAGCAAGTTGCCGAGCAGCGCCGGTCAGGTCACTCGCTTCGAAGGCTTCCAAGGCTTGCTCATAGCGCTGGCTCATATCACGCCAATCTTCATCGGCGTCGCCGCGAAGTTCGTGCAGGTTGACAGGTTCTTTGATTCCGAGTGTTCGAACGAGGGCTAGACGTCGATAGTCAAATCCACGGGTGAGTGCCTTCGCTGTCGACTCAGTGATAAGCGCGGCAACCCCTAATTTTTTCGTGATCCCTTGGACTCGACTGGCCAAATTAACGGTGTTGCCGAGAGGTCCGTACTTGAATTTAACTTTTGATCCTGTGTTGCCAACCTGAGCCATTCCCGTGTTGACGCCAATCCCAAATCCGAATTGGTCAGGCGTGATTTCTTTCCAACGCTCACGTAACGGATTGATCAAACGAAGCATTTCCACGGCGCTGCGACAGGCGAGTACGGCATGATCAGGTTGTTCCGCGGGGGCTCCCCACATCGCCATTAATTCGTCACCAACATAGTCAACTAAAACACCATTGTTGCGCTGCACGCAGACACTCAGTTCCGTCAAGACATCGTTGATCCAATCGATGGTTGCTTTTGCGCCGACTCGCTCAGCGATGGTGCTGAATCCTCTTATGTCGCAAAAGAGGACTGTTACATCGGCATCTTTCCCGACCAGCAGATCTTCATTGTTCTCAAGCCGTTCGGCGATCTCATTGGAGAAAAATTGAGTCAGGCTCGACCGAATCGCCTCTTGCCTCTGCCGAGCGAGGCCAGAGGAAACTGCTCCCGCCATGACTTCGAGCAGAGTCGCCTCAAGGTCACCGATTGGTGTATCAACGCCACCCGATGCGAATTTGCGGTCACCGTAAATTACACCGATCACCTGACGCTTCTCATCAAAAATGGGAGCGGCGACCGCGCGGTCGAGAGCCATCATTGACGATTCGGCCGATTGCATAAAATTGGCCGGATCATAAATGACCGTCTTATTGGATTGCAAAACCTTCTGCAGCAGTCCCCGACTGTAGGTGACTTCGTCTAGGTTTTTTTCGTTTTGGGAGGTGTTTGGATCGCTGATGTACGAGGAACGGACTGACCACTCATCGCCATTGCGAAGCACAATCAGCGCTCGATCCAATTCAATCATCGTAGCGACGGCGGAAACAGCCGAGGCGAAGAACTTGTTCGAACCGGCTGCTTCCTGCACCACGGTGAGTGCTGCCTTCACTAAGTCAACTGCGACTCGCCCTTGGCCTTCCTTGCTCTCACCACCAAATAACTCGTTCAGGCGAACGGGCGCGACGTTCTCCATCGTCGACTCAACCGATCCTTGCAGTGTCCGGAATTGGGTCGCACCGCCGCTACTGCTGGGGGTCACCACGCTGTCGGGATGAGAGCTGATTAACTTAATCATCCGTTTGTCAGGAAGGGAGACAACGATTTCATCTTTTGACTTGAATACTTCACCCGGCGCAAAG
>JAQWPZ010000258.1 GCA_029245125.1 Rubripirellula sp. | reverse complement strand
GCCCGCTCGACGTTGGCTTTGTGACGGGCTTCGACCGACGTAAGATTCCCGGTCAGGGTTTGCATCTGCTCTTTGAACGTAAATTTTTTCAAGACCTCTAATTGAGTTTGCTTCAGCCTCAGATTCAGCTGAGCCTGCTTGACCGAAAACTCTTGTGCTTCAATCTCCAATTCACTCGTATAGCCACTCTTGGCCATCACGGTGACGTGCCGCAGTCGGTCACTCGCGTTCCTGACCGCCGCTTCCGCCACAACAACATCTTTTTCAAGTGTCATCACCTCCGATTGATAACGCCCCTGTTCATACTCAGAGACCGCGATCTCTGAGCGAGCGACATTCGCCGCCGACCCGTCAGCGGCAGATTGCGACCAGTTTGAATATTTCGTTCGCTCGTCAATCTGCTCTTGGATAAAAAAAGAATCGAGCCGCACCAGTTCATCACCCTCTTTCACGAAGGTTCCACTTTCGATGATCCATAGAACGGCATTGCGTCCGCGGACCTTTGATTTGATCTCGATGTTCTCAGCGCTCTCGAGAATGCCCTGTTCCTCGACCGTCACGACCAAGTTGCCGCGAGAGATTTGATGCACGAGGCCAATTTTCGCGTCAGTTTTTCTGAGGTTTCCCGCAAGAGCAACGGCAGTCCAGCCAAGCACACAGAGCACCATCACACCGACTCCCCATTTCAGGAAGGAAAGTGCGACACTCGGCGGATTGCCAACGTCCAAGAAGGATTCGGTTTCTTTCACGTTCGTCTGGTTTACTTCGTAGTGTTTTGTGCTTGAGTGAATTGTCCAGTCATCGAGCACTTAGCAAATCGCGGGCGGGCCTTCGATGTTCTTCACGAACATGCATTTCTCTACTTCGATCACTGTGGTGGGTCGAGGTTGGATCAAAGGTCTAAATACGGGTCGCTCTCTTGTTGTGTTTGCAACGAAAACGCAGCTTCAACCTGGGCCTCCTGGACATTCGCTAGAGGATCGAGAATGACCTCATCACCTTCCACGAGTCCCTCTAACACTGCGATAAACATTTCACTGCTATCTCCCAAGACGACCGCACGCCGTTGGGATCCCGTTTGGTTCTGGACCCAACACGCGAACCCGCGTTGGGTTTCAATGACGGCAGTCGCCGGTACGACCAGCGCGTCGTCGTGCTGGGCAACCACGATTTCAACCTCGACGCTTGTTCCAGGCCGAAGCCCTTCCACCGTTGGCAATTCGACAATGGTGTCATATTTGACAACATTCCCGGTCCACCATCCGGCAGGCTTGGCGACCGACGCGACATAACTCACCTCCCCGATCATTGGGCTGCGGTTGTGCGTCACGTTCGCTTTCATCCCCAGCTGCATCCGATCCACCATTGACTCGTGAACACCAACCTTGACCTGCATTTGATTCAGGTCGGGCATCAGCAGCAATGTTTGATCTTTGCGAACGGTCGCACCCTCTTCAATTTCCGGCGCATCTTTCCATTCTTCACCGGTGGGGTAAATGACTAGTCCAGCTCGATCAGCAATGATGGTGCAGGCTTCCAATTCCTGCTGCGCTCGCTCGAGCCGCTTCTTGTCGGCTAATGCTCTCTCGACATCGGCCAAGTGAGTTGCTTGAGCTGCTTTCAGTTCACCCTGCAACCGAACCAGCTCTTCTTTCTTCGTGAAGTTTTGCAGTACATCAATTCTGGTAAGCGTCAGTCCCACATTCAGATTTGCTTGCGAGACTGCAAATACTTTTTCTTCCACTTCCAATTCACTGGCGTATTCGCTGCGTGAGAGCATTCGCGAGTGCTGCAGGCGATTCTTGGCGTTCAGCAGTCGCGATTTAGCGATGGCGAGATCTTTTTGCAGAGACGCAAGTTCGGAGATGAAGCGGCCCTCTTCATATTCCGATATCGCCAGTTTCGCTTTCGCGACATCAGCAGCAGAGCGGGCCGATTGTGACTCAGCCAAATGGTAAAACTTCGTCCGCTCGCTAATTTCTTCCTCGATTGCCAGCGTCTCTAATTTGACCAAGAGGTCACCTGATTCGACTTGCGTGCCACTTTCAATGACGTAGGTGATTGTGTTATCGCCGCGAACCCGGCATTTGACTTGCGTATTGTTAGAACTTTCGAGCGTCCCCTGCTCGGTGACCGTTACCAATAAATCGCCACGATCAATCGTGTGGGTCGAAACGGAACCGGCTGCCGTGTCTGCGTCAGATTGTGGCAGAAACGCTGTCGTAGCGATTCCAAGCACAACAATCACCGACAAAATGAGGGCGGCAATTTTCATCCCGCCACCTCTTTGGATGCGTCTGCCTGACGATCAGTCTCCGCCTCTTTTCCTTGGCTGCCAGAAGACTCCACTGAGGGTTCGCCTGCGGCACCCGTTGACTTGCCCTGTTCGAGTGTGGTGCGCGCCTCCTCTTCCGCTTCATTGATCAAAGCAATCGGGTTCAAGACAACTTCCTCGCCTTCCTTTATCCCGGCGACAACCTCGATGAAGACGTCGTTACTGTCACCAAGCTGCAGGACACGACGCTGCGCCCCGGTGGAGGTAGACACCCAACAAAAATCCCCCTCTTCTGTCTCAACGACCGCGGCAACCGGGATTGTCAAAACATTCTTATGCTCCGCCAAAATCACATCGATCTCAGCGCTCATCCCAGGTTTCAACCCTTCGTCTTGTGGCAGCTCGATGATCGTATCGTATTTCACAACATTGCCAGTCCACCAACCTGCTGGTCGAGTCACCGATGCGACATCAGAGACCTTTGCTTCGAGTGTGCGATCAGGAAGTGTGACGATTGCTTTTAACCCAGGATGCACGCGATCAATGACCGACTCGTGGATCCCGAGTTTGACCTGCATTTGCGTGAGGTCTGGCATTAGCAGCAGTACCTGGTCCTTCCGCACTGTCGCCCCCTCGGTGATGTCTGGCGTCGTTTTCCAGGAGGCGGCAGAGGGGTAAATGACGAGTCCACTTTTTTCCGCGCGGATCACACAATCGTCGAGTTCTTGAGCGGCCCGGTCACGACGCTTGACTTCCATCGCCAAACCCGCTTCATCCGCCGCGAGCTTCGATTCGCTGGCGGTTTTATTTCCGTTTAACATCTCCATCTGCATTTTCCGAGTGAACTCTTTGAGCACTTTGATCTCGGTCTCTTTGACCTTCAACTCTAGCTCTGCCTGAGTCACCGTGAACGCGTAACCATCCGCCTCGAGCTCGGTAACGTATCCCTGTCGAAACAGCGTCCGGGATCGCTCATGCATTTTGCGAGCGGTTCGCAGGTTCCGTTTATGAGCAGCCAATTCCTTCTCGAGAGACTGAAGCTGGGATCGGAATCGACCTTGCTCGTAAGCTTCAATCGCGATCTTCGCTTTCTCAACATTTGCTTGCGTCTGTGCCAATGTTGCTTGCGCGATGAACGTGTTGGTCTTTGTAAGGCTGTGCTGCTCCTCAATTACCTTGGTGTCTAATCGCACCAGTTCCTGCCCCTCTTCAACGAACGTTCCAGCCGGCACAACGAAGGTGACCAAGCTGAATCCGCGAACTTTACATTTTACTTCTGTATTGTTTGAACTTTCGAGTGTTCCCTGTTCGGTGACTGAGACGGTCAAATCAGCCCGCGCAATCGTGTGGGTCAAAACCTGTGCGTTGTCGTCAGCTGAATTCGGCATGAACACGACAACTGCCACGGCGGCCAAAATAACGAGCACGCCGATCGCTGCCGCGAGACGGGCCACGAAACCGTTGTTCTCGTTGCTTAAACCCTCGCTCGGGTTCCTCGGCGGTGTGCTCAAAGGCTCAGTTGGTGATGGTTCAGAGACAGACATCATATTGATTGCAGGAAGGCTTTTTCGAGAGACTTCACGAGGAAAGACCACGCCGACATCAAATTCGTGGACACGATCCTACTATTCTTACCCAATTGGCGGTCCTCAGGGTCCAACAACTACCGCTACCTTGATTTTACTGGGGCGGCTCCGGGGCCGCGTCAGGGAGAGATGTCGCGGTCGAAATCGCACCAGAAACTGCCTCTGCTTCGCTGGCGGGTTCCAAAATCGTCGAGATTTCGACTCCACCGCCCGATTCGATCGGGGTTTCCTCGATGTTCCTGTTCTCCGCTCGATTCAAGTTCGTTTCGCCAACATCCGCCGGAGCCGCCAGCGAAATATCAGCTTCGATGGGAGATTCTGAGCCAGTGACAGAATCAACTGCATCGGACTTGTCACCTTCAATCGTTTCTCCAACTGCCCCCTCAGGCGGCGGCAGCGATTCCAACAAACCATCGGCGATAGGTGGCTCGAGAGTCTCGATTACCTCAAGCTCCATGGCCTGAGGGGTCGAGAAAGATTCGACTGAACTTTCGATCAAGCGACCTGACGAATCGAGTTGCATGATCCCAAGCTCTCGATACAGACGTAGCCGTGAAGCGTAATACCGTAGCCAAGCCGCCAAAAAACTGTTCTGAGATGTTTGTAAAGAGCTTTGAGCACTCAGCAGGTTGATCGCGGTAGTCGGACTGATTTGTGGCCGTATACCAGGCTGACTTTGTGGAGGCGGGGTCACCAACGAAAGTTGCGTTTGATCGACACGTCGCAACGCAATCGATACGGCTCGCCGTTGAATATCAAGCTGTAATCGTCTTTGCTCCAACGTACGCAAAAGTGCTCGTAGTCCCTTTTGTAATTCGTCTTCCGATTGGATCAGATTTCGCCGACTGCGTTGGAACTCAATCAAGGTCGCGCGATACCCATTTCGTTCCAATAAGCGAGCTAATGGTGCATCAAATTCCAGCCCCAATCGAATGGAACTAGTAGCTGCACGAAAATCAACAGGATTGTTCTTAGCGGTACGCACATCACCACTACCTGTAATCGTCAAGTTCGATTGCAAGGCATCGGCGGCAACCTGAATCTCACGCCAGCGATCGACCAGAACAGCTCGTCCGTTCATGAAATCGAGACGATTCTGCAACGCGATCTGAAACGCTTGATCCGGTTCTAAGTCCACCTTTTCAACCGTGATCACCTCGAGGCGTGCTTGAGCAGGAATCAACGACAAACGTTCGACCAACTGCATGTACGCCTGAATCCATGCGGTCAGACGTTTCGTTGTCTTTGCTTCTGTTTGAGTTACGGAATCCTGCTTGATTTGATTTAGCTGTTCGATCGCGAACCCAAACCCGACTTCTCCGGTTTCAAGTTCATTCAATCGTTCCCGCAAACGATCGCGGTCTCGTTTGAATCGAATTTTTTCATCATCCCGCATGAAACGTTCGCGTTGCGTAACCACTTCTTGCATCCGATCGACATCGATCCTCGCGACAGCGAATAGCGCCCCAACAGGTTCGACCAACTGCTCAACATCCAGGAGCACCAACTCGGGTTCGGATGAAATATTGATCGCTTCAGATTGAATGACCACAATCGCCTGGCACAATTCAAGTGTTTCAAGTAGCCACGCTGAGTTCTCCTGCGTCGTCGTGTCGAGACTCTCCTCAGACAAATTCTGAGACATGATCTCTAGCTTGACGGCTGCATCGTCGAATGTTTGTCGAAGCTGTTCACCACCGGCTTCGATCAGCGACACAATTCGTTCTCGAGCAGCTTGGTCGGCAGGTTCAAGCTCATCCGCTGCATCATTTGCTTGGCTGAGAATGATACGTTGTTCTTTTGGCACGCTGCCCAATCGACGGGCAACCGCTTCGACAATCCCTTGTAGTTCAATCAAAACAGCATCAGTACGATCAACATTCTGATCGGCAAGCGTTGCCACCTGCTCCACCAACGTCTCGATTCGGATGTTCAAGTCGGTGAGTTCACCAATCGCCCCAATTCGAGATTGCAATTCGAGCAGGGATTCCAGGACTGGATTCGCTCCAGTTGGAATCAGCTGAAATCCCTCGACCAATGTTTCGTCGATATCAACGGGAAGATCAGGGGGAAGACCGAGCGTCTTGGTTTTGTAGTTGTCAACCGCAAGCTGCAACAAGTTCTTTTGGTCGAGTAAGTTCGCACGCGTGAGTTCGATGTTCTGCCGAAACTGATCCACTTGGACGATGTCGATCAGCTCGTTGTCGTAAAGTGCTTCAAGTCGATCTCGAGTGCGTAACTGCAACCGCAAATTCCCCTCGGTGTTTCGAATCTGTTGGGCTTGCTGGAGTAGACCGAGATAACCACCGACGCCGCCGATTCCCGAGAATGACTGCAGTACGGTACTTGCGCCGAATCGCTGTGGCCCCGTAACACCTAACTCACCGATCACAATCTGGGTTAAGAAACCTTGCCGAAATTGGCTGTAAGCTCGCAGGTTCCCCAGCAACCGCCGTTCACCAAGGGTTAGTTGCTCGAGCGCGATATCACGCCCTGCACCGCGTAACAGAGGCTGAATGAAAGAAAAGTTGGCGAGCGAACTTGAGAGGCTCGCATCACCCCCAGTGAATTCGAACACGAAGGAGTTTGCAAAACCGACCAACAAATCGCCTGCTGTCGCAAAGCGTTTTCGAGCCACCAAATCACTGGTCAAATCGAGCCGATTGCTTTCCAGACCATTCAACGGTTCCGTCACTAAATATTTACCGGCTGCTGGCACGTACGCGATGGTTGCCGGGATCACGTTGCCTCGATGATCGTACGTATCGCTGTGGCCACCGAAAAACTGAGTGTCCAAGCGAAATCGCTCACCCGTCACATCCAGCGACGAAAGATAAAGCGTTTCGAGTGCCCGTTGGTTCTGCGGAGAATTGACGTAGGCGAGCTGCAAAGCAGAATCGGCATCCAACCGAACCGCCCCTTCATCGGTCAACTCGGCAAAGTCACCAAGGCTCGCTTGCCAGACAGGATTTTCGAGGCTTGATCGAATTCCATTGTCCCACCAATATTTCCAACCCTTCTTTCCATCCACTCTCCGCATATAGCGACTCGACGCCGGATCATCCATCGGCATCGGGGAGCAGTCTGGATTGTAGGGGTCGAAATAGCGGCTACGCCGATCCATTTCGATGCCAATTTTCGGAACCGCCCAGCGAGGATCATGATTCCGCTCGGCAATCGTGTGATAGACCTCTCGGTCGGCATTCACGCGGTATTGGGATCGCGAGCAACCCGCGATCACCAACAAACTCGCTAAGCCAAACAGCAGCATACCGGAGCCACGAGGACGATCTGCTGCACAACAACGATCTGCTGGACAGCAGCCAAGCTGGCTGCCATCTGAACCTTTTTCTACTTCTCGACAAACCTTACGATTCGAAAACGAATGGTATCCAGCAGCCAGCCCGGCGTCCCAGGGTTTCGTTATTTGGCTTAAATCAATCACAGGGGGAACCTTTCGCAAACCGAATTTTGTTCGGCAGCAATTTCAGAACGGCATGACGGCTCACCTGGTTTCTCTGAGACTGTTATCGTTTTTCCGCTGGTATCGACATTAGCGGTTATAGGGCTCGCATGGCGCAAGTCCCACAATCGCTAAAGTTGATCACTCCCGTGGCATGGATTTCCCCAAGAATCCTGTCATTTGGACAATTGTTCGGAAAACTTGTCCACGCCAGCAGGTCCCGGTTGATCGGCACGTAGACGGCAAGATTTTTCGATTCACGCCAGTTTGCAACGTGAATGGTCAACCGAAAAACGTCTTGGCAGGCCCACAGACATTGAAGCGGTACGCGTTTTCAGAAGGACCGTCCAGTGTTTGAAGAAAAGACAATCGGAATGAAAACGTACTCACACATCGAGGAATACGCTTGCCGCTTAACTTGCCCCTAAGCAACGACCTCTCTTCGTGACCTGGATGCTGCGGAAAGAAGTTGGAGTAAGAAAAGAAGCTCGCGTGTTTTGAAATCTCGCCCTGCGAACGTGTTGCAAATCAGGCAATCGAGTGACACCAACACTTCCAATTGGTGTCAGAAAAGTGCGGTCGGCTGAACGGCGACCGGTTGGAAGGCGACCGGTTGGAAGCAGGCCCACTGCCGGCTTCTAGAAGGTCTAAAAGCGTTGGTCGATTCCTACGGTGTCGACGCTAAACGATCCGAACAGTGCGTCGCCACCACTGCGACCACTGCGTTCGATGCGCACTTGTGTAAGTGGTCCGATGTCTGTTTTCTCAGCGAGGAATTTGTTCACATAGGTTTGCTGGGGTGCCTTGGGGTTGGCGATGATTGCCTCCAGCAGGACCCTCCCCTCCTTTTGCGGAGTTACCCGAACTCGCATTTTGTGCAACACACCGGCCAGTGGCGTAAACGGCATCGATTGGTTGGTGACGATGTATTGATGGTTATCGACACGCTCGATTCGAAAACCACCTCCTCGATGCCCTGGGTGAAAAAGCAGACGCAAATTGCCGATGGAGATCCCCACGTGATAGCCTCCCGATCCTTCCGCCTCACCCCCGATCTCGGCTTTCACGTCGAACGACTTCGTGAAGTGAGCAGAACCAATCAATTGTTTGGCGGTCACGATCATCCGTTGATCGCCCTCGGCATGGTTGCCGTGTAACCGGAGCAGACCACGATCGACTGAAGCACTCGCATTCGCCACGCTCGTTTCATACTGAAGCTGACCATATCGACCTATGATTTTGGCAACTGATTGCTTGAACTCTTCCCTGTAGATTCCGCGGAACTCATGCAACTGCAGTCGCTTGCCTCGAAGTGGAAGTTGCCATTGAGAAGTCTCCAACGTTGCAACGCGAGATTTCCAGATTTTGGCTCGCTCCTCGAATTGCAGATCCGTCTTTTCATCAGTCTGCGGATCGAACAATTGGCTCAGCAACCAAGCTGCCCGCAATTTTGTTCGGGTGTCATCCGAACCGAGCAATTCTACTAATTTGGCGGCGCAAAGGCGTGGCTCGCGATCGATCAGGGCGCGGACAGCAGCCAAGCGAATCGACTCTGACGGATCTGACAAGAAGGGCCGGATTTTGACAACGGCAGGATCACCGTGAACGATCTCCAACGCCGGAATCGCGGCCATGCGAACAAATTGATGTTCATGAAAAAGACATTGGGCGATGCGATCCGCATCATGACTTTCAACAGCAAACCAAAGAGCGGCGCACGCTTGGTCCATTTGGTTTTGGCGTTGGAGCAGAGGGATTATTTTCAAGAGGGTTCGGACAGAATCGGGATGTCGTTCTCGCAGTAAGAAGCGGAGTGCGGCAGACAGCCTGGCATCGTGCAGGCCAGAATCCTGTAATTCGGTCAGCGTCTGCAGCAAATTGTTCGCCTGCATGGCGACTTCTAAGTCGCGGCTGTCCAGCGCTACGCGCAACTGGACCTCGGCTTGAATGCCGAAATCGTGCAGTGACTTGCGAGCTTTCTCGCGTGTCACAAAGTCAGAGTGCCCGAGCTTCACGATTAGATGGGCGATCGATCTCTTCGATTCGTCAGTAGGACGCAAGCGATTGAGGTAATCGATGGCACCCTGCTGATCGGGCGAGACGCCTACCTTCGCAAGCTGGATGCGATCCATGGCAAGCTGGGATTGTTCGCGATCTTCGGCCCGCAGGTTGTCCGTGTTCACGAGACAAAACGTGAGCAGTCCAACGCTGAGGACAACTCGATAGACGCACCAGAAAACGAAGGCTTGCGCAGTTTGACTGCACGATCGAAGAAGCAATTCGTACTTTGCAAGGAATGCAAAATGCCGTTTCGGTCTCATAATTGTCTTCACCGCTCTCTTTTCTTATCGGTCGGCGTTCGCCGATTTCACCACCGCGCAGCACGTGAAGTTGCGGTGCAGCGACAGGAATGTTGCCAACAGATTTGATGTTCAGCGACAACCAATCGTCATCCGCTGCACAATCGCCATCGCTTGCTATCGTACCCCCTGCGATGCCGAGGAAAAAGTTCGAGCCACAAAGCGTTTTTCAAAACGAGCAATTCGCGACGAAAAGACAGCAGCAAGCAGAAGTCTGATAACGCGCAACGCCTCAGATTGAAGCAAAAAGAAGTAAACCAGCAGAATTGGGGACAGCGATCATCAGATTTGGGGCATCAGATTTGGGGACAAAGATGGTGGCCGATTAAGGCGGAACGCTGGTTCGGGGCGAATCGATTGCCGGAGCTGCGTCGCTTCGCTCCTTGATCCGGCCTACAACTTTTCGATACTCCAAGAGTGACGGGTAGGGGACAGCGATCGATTGCGGGTCACCCGTACATGGTTGATTAGTCAGTTCCTGGTTTCTGTCTCGACCTGCGACTCTGGAATGGGGGCTCGATGATCAGTCCTCGATTCAAAGTTGGCCGATCATTTGCCGTTACTTGGTTTGTATGAGAGGATCCTCCCGGTCCCTGGCATCAGTGAATCCCCGAATGTTTTGCAACAGCGTATGCCTGCACGCAGTGATTGACATGGTGGGCCGCAGTAAATCTTAGATCCGCGAACGAATCCAATCGTTTTCTGTAACTCTGCCGTTACACTGAGGCGGACACGACCCGATACTCGCACGCAGAAATCATGTCCGCTCGCTTGCCTTATATAAACGAGATTGCCCCCACACCACTGACAGCGGTTCGCTTGGATGACGCGGGACCAACGATTTGGTGCAAGTTGGAGTTTCTGAACCCCAGCGGATCGACGAAAGATCGCATCGCCCGGCACATCCTGCAAAAGGCTTGGGCCCGGGGAGAGATTTCGAATGGTGACACGGTGGTAGAGGCATCGAGCGGATCGACCAGCATCGCTTTCGCCCTCGCCTGCTCTCAAATGGGCTTGAGGTTCGTCGCATACATCCCGGATACGGCGACAAGCGAACGCGAATTGATCATCCGCGCCTACGGCGGTGAGGTACGCCGAATTTCCGGAGGAATGTCAAACGTTCTTGGGGAAGCTTACGAAGCGGCAGAAAAAAATGGTTGGTTTGCCGGCAAGCAATTCGCCAACCCCGACAACACCGAAGCACATCGCAATCAAACCGGCCCCGAGATTCTTAATCAATTGAATGGCACCGCTGTCGATGCTGTCGTCAGTGGCGTCGGAACGGGCGGCACACTACGTGGTCTTCACGAAGCATTTACCCAAGATGGACGTTGTGTCCGCGCTGTTGCCGCCATTCCTCGGCAAGGCGAGGTATTTGGAGCAAATGTCGAATGTTGCAGCCTGCGATTTAGCACCGACGTTCCCGGTGTCGTGGATGGCATGTCCGAAATTTACGGAAGCTGGAAAACGAATACGGTCACCGAACTTGAGGTTGGTGACTGCGAATGTCTCTCAGTCACAAAGCAACTCTGGAGTCGTGGTTTTCCCGTGGGTCCAAGTTCGGGACTGAATTACGCTGCCGCTGCACAGGTTGCCGAACAAATCGGACCTGACAAGACAATCGTGACTGTGTTTCCTGATCGTATGGAGCGATATTTTTCTCACAAAGTGTTTGAGCAAATTCGCGAAGCAGCTCACTGCTAACGCGTCTGTTGCGACTTTAGGTCCCAATCCCTGCCGTAGAATCATTCGCTAGCTGAATTGCGGGCCAAGCTCGAGGCGAACGGACTGGTTCGCGGTAACTCATTCAGCCGCTCGACCTGAGTCCGAAGAGCATGCGGTCACATCGAAGCGTTGCCGCAGCTTGGCATTGGCAATGCTGAACTCTGCTTGGGAGATGACATCTGCTTGCCAGAATCGTACGCTGTATGCCCGACCGAAAGTACTACTGAGGCAAATATCGGTTGCCATTCTGACCTTTTTTGTAGAGAGCCAGCATGCGTTTTTCAGTCCCGCTTCTTTTATTAATCGTGTCGTGCTGGATTGGTTTGGGCGAGATCAACTGCCAAGCACAGAACAAATATCCCTCCGTGACCGAGATCATGCAGCAGCATGATGGCGATCAGAATAGTTTCTTGACCGCCAAAGAAGTCGCCGGCAGCCGATATGCAGGACAATTTGCTCGCTGGGACCATGATAAGGACGGCAAGGTTTCGCTCGCGGACGTGGTGCGTTTTCGCCGCAGATTCGGGATCGCGGCCGATGGAAGCATGTTGGCAAAGGGCGAAACCCTGGTGATCCCCGAGATCAAAGACATACCCCGTGTCGATCGTGCACACCGACCATCACAAACAGCGATGAGGCAAAAAACTTATGTCTTGCGAACTGCACCGCACCCAGTTGCGGGTGATCAGTATGTGATTCTGACCGATCACAAAAGCAACGAATACACGGAACCAATCCAACGGCTCGCAAAACATCGACAGGGAAAAATCATTCAGGTTGATGATCTTTCCACACTGCATTCACAGCCTACAGCATTCGATTCGGTGCGAGACCAACTTGCGGATGCAAAGTATGTCGCAATCGCAATGCGAAAAGAGTCATTCCGTGAAAACACATTGCTCGCGATGTGGGAACTGCTTTCGACGATTGATGACGATCCGCAACTTGATGTGCAACCAGGCTTGCTAATGGCGTCAGACGGAGAAGCCTTTGCCAGCTTGATCGATCGTTCGATCAGCTTTGAAACTCTGGCTGCAAACGATCTGCGACCACTTTTGATCAGCCAAGTCAATCGGTCATCGGAAACGCGCTCCCTGCAAAAGGCGGGCATCTTGCGCAAAGTATTCCAGCAGTCTGATATGAACACTTCCATTGTTGCAATTTACGGTCAGCAAGCGGTTAATGCTCCAAAACTACCGGGCCAGCGAGTATGGAATTTAACGACACTTGGTCAGCAAACGTTTGTGAAAACTTTTTCCCCGCCAGTGGCGACCGCGATGGCCGAATCGAAGCTGTGGATCATGCACGGACATGGGATTCCCGGCATGGCATGCAGCGTCGACATCGATGGAATTCCAGAGGACATCGAAGGAAAAATTGTTCTCTCCGGATCTTGCTTTTCAGCGGTACCGTGGAAGTCCGATTTGCCAAAACTTCGAGAAGCTCCCGGTGGATACAGCGTGACCCAGCGAGATGCTTTTTCAATCCGCGCAATCGACCAAGGCGCGGTAATCTCCTTCGGCCACCAGCGACTCAGCTCCGGGTTTCCCCATTTGTATCCGGTACTGGAAGCTTGGATGGAGGGCCAAACTGTCGGACAAGCCTATCAACAACTGCTCAATGCATTGATTGATTTCCAACAAACAAAAGCGGGCGAATTTGTGATCAGCGAGGACCAGACTGCGAGTCGCAATTTACCGCAAAACCGGTTGCTTTATGTCCTCATTGGTGACCCTGCTCTCCAGCCATTCAGCCTGCATTGAAACGCTCAGAATGCAGTCCAGCGGGATCGCATGCAACGCGTTGGTGATACATAGCCGCAACAAAACGCGGCTGCGGGGAAGGCGTTGGACCCCGCAGCTTGGCGGAGCAATCAAAATAGCGGCAAGCGGATTGCTTGCCATGAGTGATCATCGCTACGGAACAGAATTCACGGTAATTCACCGCTGCCCAATTCACCGCTGCCCAATTCGTTCTGCCCCAGCGATCGGGCACCAGCCGGCCATGAATCGGTTCATCGCTCGGCAACGCACAGCCGACAGGTATCACGAGTCAAAAGCGTCAAGCAGTTTGCTCGAGTGTTTCAACTGCAAACAAAAATGGGTCCGGGAAAATTCCCGGACCCATCAAATGTGATTCTGTGACAAACTCATATTTTGGGAGTCCGTCGATAGTCCACACGCCTCTTCCGTTCGGCTGTCGATTGAAGGTGTTTGCGTGCTTTGATCTGTAAAATCCTAGCTTAGGATTTTTCCAAATCCTGAACCCGTTTCTCAATCTGTTCCAATCGTTTTAGGATCAAGTCCAATTTGTCAGAAACGGAGTTGCCGTTCCCTTTGCCGCCAGACTTTTTTTTGCCCTTTTGGGTTTTGAATTGTAACAGGGGAATTTTCCCGAGGATTTCTGGGGAAGATTGATTTTCCGAGCTGAAGGCATCAGCGAGTGCCTCTGCCATCTCTTCGATGTCGAACGCAATTTCCTCGGGTTTTCCATCGGGGGCCATGATAATTAAGCGTCCCTTGCTGTCTTCAGACGCCTCGGCAAATTCGCCGATCCCTTGGATCGTTATTCCCTTAACCGCTTGCTCAAAGAATGCCCGCGCTCCATCCTCAAGGTTCAAACGCTCGATAGCATCAGGATGTCCCACCCCCATCTCTACATCGATATCCATATCAATGCTTTTTGGCACGCCATCTGGACCGATCATCAAAATCTGACGTAATGCTGCTCGCTTGTCAGCATCGTTCATCACTTTTTTGAGTTGTTCACTTACTTCCTCAGGAAGCCCTTCAAAAACAATCTTGCTTTCGTCCGAACTACCGAGTTTGAATTTCTTTTTTTCGCCATTCGGCCCAATGATCATGCCCTGACCGAAGATGGCTCCCTTCATTCGGCGTTCGTCATCAGCCGCGAAGATGACCTTCGTAATTTCCTCGCTGGCCTCATTCGTATCTTTGCCCAGTTCGACTTCCTGCGTGTCGCCGTTAATTGCGATCACGATCTCCTGTCGGACAGCGTCTTTATCTCCCCGGCCTTCGTTGCCCTCCTGCACCTTGATTACCGCGATGTCGATCTTAGCATCGGATTTTTTACCTTTCCGTTTCTCATTGTCAGTTTCGCCAGCCAAGGTGATTGACATCGAACACAAAGTAAAAAAGCAACCTGCTTTCAAGAACATTCTTTTCATGGATTTCCTTCCTTTGAGAAACAACCTTTTCCTAACCGGCATACGGATCGGCAGGCAAAACTTCAGTTGATTGACACGTTTAAAAATCGCATTTCACTCTCGCTGTGCGACGAGCGAAACATTTCTTCGAGGGACAAAATATTGTTCGCCTGCTTGTCCCGGGACAACATAGATCACGGGCTCTTCGGCGACGGTGTAGCCATACTCGCGAAATACGGCGAGGGTCTCTTGATCGAACAGTGGCTTGAACATTTGCGCAACACGCGTCTGCTCGGTGGGGTTGGTAGCCGCAACGACTCCCGTGGTTTCGATTGGCTGCGTTGAGGATTCCGAACCCGATACAATCGCTTCCTGACTTGGTTCCTGACTTGGTTCCTGTGATTGAAGGGCCCCAGCTACCTGTGCCGCTGGTTTTGGTTTTACCGGGTCCAGTTGTTCTACGGAAACTCGCCCCATCCACACAGCGCCGCCCAGGGCCAAGCAAATGACGGCCGCTTGCGTGAGCCAGCCGATGCGATTGCGACCCCTTTTCGGTTCGGAAATCGGGTCAGCCAGAACGACCCGTCGATTTTCTGCTGTTGGTGACTTAGTCGCCGGGGACTCAATTGCTTGAAGCTTGGCAAACTCGTTGCGTAAAACCTGCTCTTCAACAAACGCCATCGCAATGCGACGCCAGTTGGTCGGGTGAGCCTCGACATAGTGCAACAGCAAGATGCGTTCTTCGGAACTCAGATTTCCATCGAGTAAACGCTGCAATTCATGTTCATCAAGTATTTCATTCATGATCGTCTCCACACAATTTTTGCAACTCCGCCCGCAATTGCAGCTTCGCACGCACGAGCCTGTATTCGATCGCCCGCTCGGCGATTCCAAATCGCTCACCGAGCTGGCGATAACTCCAATTTTGCGTGAACTTCAGCATCACAAGCTCACGATCTTGTTGCGACAATTTTTTGATTGCCACCGCAAGAGAATCACATTGTTCTTCGACCAACAGCCAGCTCCAACCCGTTTCCGAAACAGGTTCCGTCTCGCGTTCGGCCAACTCGTCAATTACCCGAGTCTGGCGATACCGAGTCCGCAAATGATCAGCGATGCGTCTGACAACTGCCTGGTACAACCAACCGCGAAGGTTAGTGAAGCTGTCAAGCCGAGGGTTTTGGCGGACCGCGCTCAGAATGACGTCTTGCACGACATCTTCGGATCCATGCAAATCGCCCAAACGGGATCGCGCAATCTGAACCATCCATTCGCGGTGGAGTGGCAGTTCTGCTTCCCAGTCGATCGTGTGTTCTTGAGTTCTCATGTTGCTGTACGGAGTTAGTCGCTCCTCACGCATTCATCCCCAACAGATTCTCAAAAAAGTTAAACAACAGACAGGCAATCCAAGCCGATTCTCGGTAACGCTCGGGAATATTGGTAGATGGGGCCCCGCCCACCAATCCGACGAATAGCAGGAAGGGCTGCAACGGGGGGAATTCGATATCCAGGAAAGATCCGGGGGAGT
The DNA here is from genome assembly GCA_029245125.1 of Rubripirellula sp. GTDB lineage: Bacteria > Planctomycetota > Planctomycetia > Pirellulales > Pirellulaceae > Rubripirellula. The sequence continues at coordinate 3,783 of JAQWPZ010000258.1, read as the reverse complement.
AATTGAGGGACCACTCTTGGGGGATCTTCGAGTCCTCTAGAGTCCTCGAGGGACAGCGATGGATTCTGATTGAAGCGGAACGCTGCCACGCTTCGAGTTCATTGCCGGAACTGCGCTTCGCTTGGACCGGCCTACGAAGAATTGACTCCCGGCATTTTGATGTATTGATGCAAGCAAAGCATCCAATAGATCGCTGGCCCCAATCGCCGACCCCAATCGCCAACCGCTCTGGCTTTTCTGAAGTAGGCCGGAACAAGGAGCGAAGCGACGCTGCTCCGGCGACGGATAGCCCCACAGGGGACAGCGATCCCACAGGGGACAGCGATCCCACAGGGGACAGCGATGGAATCTGATTGAACCGGAACGCTGCAACGCTTCGAGTTCATTGCCAGAACTGCGCTTCGCTTGGTCCGGCCTACGAAGAATTGACTCCCGGCATTTTGATGTATTGGCTAGCAACGCCGAAATAGTGCCCACTAATGCTTCATTTCAATTGAAGTTGTAAATACTTTTCCTGCTCCCTTTATTTGCGGGCCGGTCTCATTCGCAATCCTTTGTGTCTTCTACAGCTAGGAGAATCTCGATCGCGGCGATCGAAGCGGAAACTAAATCATCGATCACTGAGTACCAGTGTGGTGGCCCAACAGGGGCGAGCGTTGATGCATCTGCTGGGTTACTCGAGGTCGATTGCTGGCTCGCTGACGGAGAGAGATCAAATCGGGTGTTTGTGGTCCCGATCCAAGTAAATCGATCTGCGGTGAGTTGCGATTCCGCCGATTGCTGCCAAGCCAATTCGAACAGTGCACTGACCCACATCCCTTTATCACCGATGGTGCGAAAACCGTCTGGCCAGTCTCGCCACAGGTGACGACTCACCGAAGTTGGCAAGCTTTCAAGACACTGTCCCGCCTGTGCAGCCAAGGAAAAGAAGGAGGTGATATTTGTAATTCGCTCATGTGCCGCACCACCTGCATGCACAAAGTAATTTCGGTTCACTCCCGTACGCAAGGCGACTGGTTGACCGTTGGAAAACAGAATCGGGTTACCGGTGACATTGTGGATTGCGTCATGGCCCACAGCTGGTGTGTACATAACCCCTCCCAGCTCCACCTTACTTGCAACATCGAGTGTTTTGAGACGGTAGCTTTGTGGTAGCGCCGATGCCAATTCAGCAACCCCCATCTCCCTCCCAGCCTGACTCCGGGTAAACAATTGCTGCGGCCATCGACTCGGTCCAACTCCCATGGCGATCGGCTCCATCCCCTCGACTTCAGGCGGACAGGGACCATCGGGTCGCTTCGGCCATTCAGGAACCACGGAATGAGTTAGCACGCACTTCAATTTCTCCTGCCCATGATCACAGTCTCGAAAACTCTGCTGGAACTCCATCAGAGTGGACCGCCAAGAGCTGGAGATATCGGTATGAAGCGGGCGGAACTTTTCTGAAATCTCCAAGATGATTCCCGGCGGAATCTGCGGCATCTCTTGTTCTTCACGACTTGAGTTATCAGAATCTGCATCCATGGTGAACCTAGCCAGGGTGGGCTTTGTATCTTGTTTAGCGTTACGAAGATCGAGAAACAGGTTGGGGCAAGAGGGGTGCCCCGACGCCAAAGAACCACAGCAAATCGATGCATCACACTCCGCCGTGTGTCGCCACTCTTAGTCGTATCAGCGATTCACCAGACAGGCGGTGGAAGCAGTGAACACCATCATAAGTATGCAGTCCGCTCCGGACCAACCGACAAATGGTTGTTGAGCCCTCTAGCGAGGACGGACAACAATGGAGACGGGAAGTGGAGAGTCAATTCGCGCGTGAACACTGATTCCCCGCTGTGCACGCTGCTTCAGCCTGATCCTTGTGATCAGCGTCACGATACTCAGCGTCACGGGACTCAGCGTCATGGCACTCAGTGTCCCTTGTCACATTGTAACGTGCGTACGACGCGGAGACGACATCTGTGCGAGCGATCAAACCCGTCAGCATGAAAGTTTTCGTCACAGTCACCCTGTCAGTTGGATATGCGTTTCGCTAACAAGTCCGTTAGCCATGAAAAGAACCACTGAAATCGAAACACATGCGATTGCCAATGAAACACCTCGAATTCGAATGTAATGCAGACGAACCGGCGACGCCATCAAATACGGCTCACGTTAAGCCAAACACGGTCTCGCTTGGCGGCTTCCCGCTTTGAGTAGGACGATCAGTGCAAGCACAGTACCCAACACAGGTCTGGTTACAGGACCGGCGGTACCGTTTGATGTCGAATCAGGAGTCGCGTTTCACTTGTTAACAAAACGACGCGATCCACCGAACGTGGATAAACACTGCGAACATGAGTGGAGATATTGGCTCTACTTTCCGGGCCAGAAAGACTTGCGAAGCGAAAGACTTGAATCGACCACCATCTCGCGGTCAATCTCAGGGCTGAGCATGCGGTTTGTCGCGACAGAAACGAGCGTGCGGTTTGTGCCGATTGCATCAAGCGTGCTGCTCTGAACATGCACACAATGAAACGCTTCCGGTCCCACTGATACCGACTCTGGCCTCGCTTCGCCATCGACCGCTGCATGAACGAGAGGTGTCGTCAATAGATGAACATCGACCCGAAACCAATGGCTGGGGAAAGTTTTGGCCATCGACAGCACTACCCTTGTCGTAGGCAAACTTAAAGAATTCGCAGGAGAAATCGGGATACCTTTCGATCACCACTGGCGACTGGGGGATGGCATTCCACATGAACGATCTATTGGTTGCACTAATCGCGTGCGCGGGAAAAGCTGAAAATCATGGAAAAGGAACCTATTCGCTGTAAATTCGTTGCCATTGCTCTACGCTGGGGGGAGCAATGCAGGGGACCTAATTGCGACACAGGTAGTGTCAGGGACCCCAGCGAATCGATTGGCTCGCACCTCACTTTGTGGCGGGTGCCTTCCGTGACGTTGCGAAAGTCGTCTGGTTTCACTTGGCTCAGCCAATTCTCATTTTCCTCAACCCCGTTTTCCAACAAACGCTGACATGGCGATCAAGGCAGAAGAGGATCGACAAACGCGACAGATGCAGTTGATCCGCTGCGCCTGCTTTCTGAGTGTGCTGACAATGGTCGCCGCAATCGCTTGGTCCGCTTCGGCCATGCTCGAAGTCGATCGATTGAACCAGCAAGGGATGCGACTGCAGCGTTTGCAAGGCGTGCTAGTGCATCAAGTTGAGGTGACCACGATGTCGGTCAACATGGCAGCATCGAGTGGATCAGCATTTTGGGAACCGAGATATGAGACGGCGGTAGCTGAAATCGAAAACGTCTGGGAAGAACTCGGCGACATCTTCGGTGAACAAGAGATCTCGTCATTACATGCCGAAGGAGAATCGCTTCAGCGAATCGACCACCAAGTTTTTGAACTCGTTCGAGAAGGGGACCGGCAAAGAGCGTTAGAGATGCTGACAGCGGAACCCTATAAAGAAGCTCGCGAGTCGGCGGGGCAGGGTGTTAGCCAACTGATCGAGTTAGTGCAATCGAAGCTTGCTGCAGACAGTGAAGTGCGACGTAGTAAATCAGCTTGGGCATTTATAATCCATTGTGTCGCGGCCTTGATCGCAATCGCGTCGCTGCTCTGGGCCGTCTTTCGAGTGCGTATTTTGCATGGTGGCCACCTGCTGTCGAAACTGCGACTGAAACGTCGCGCCCGCCAATTCGAACGGTTGCAAAACATTGCCCAAAATGCGAACGAAGCAAAGAGTGACTTCCTGGCGAAAATGAGTCACGAGATCCGCACGCCGATGAA
>JAQWPZ010000234.1 GCA_029245125.1 Rubripirellula sp. | reverse complement strand
GGCGGTTCTTCGGTTCAGTTCCGGTTGTCGGAATCGCAGTCGGCCGATCAAGTGCGAGAAACGATCGATTCGAAGATGGTCAGCCAAACTGACGAAGCGGTGCCCTACACCGTGAATGGTGTCAGTATGCAGGGTGTGCCCGACGGAATGGTTTACAAAGTTGATGTATCGAGTGCGATTGGCAACGTCGATGACTTAAAGTCAGCCATTGCCGATGCATACAAAGAATCTGGCGACGCCAAGTTGGTGACGTATCACATCGGTGTTTTGCCTGATGGGGACGCAAGTCTTAGCCCGGTTCTTGATTCGAATGGAACCCTGCTGACGGCTGCTCGAGCCCAGGAGGATGTTCCCGCCGATTCGGGCGAACAAGAAACCACCGTTGACGTCGAGGCTGAATCGCCTGCTCAAGCGGATGCGACTGTTGAGGTCGATATCGCTGACGCGATTGCTGGGGTTGATGCGACAGTTTCGCGTGTTTTAGAGCTGAGTTTCAAGGTTGGTGGCGATGTTAGTAGTGAACGGGCCACCATGAGTGCTATCACCTTGAAGGACGAAATTGTTGAAGCGGCAGGTTCACTCACCGGGCAGGATGGAAATGCAATTGTGCTAAGTCCGCGAGTGATCGAATTGGAGCCACTGTCTTCTTACGAGGAGGGCGCCGGCGATTACGATGCTGCCAAGGCTGAAAAAGAAACCAAGGCGATCAGTGAATGGAATCCAGAGTCGTCTCTGGGCTTCACGAAATGGATGATCGAGTTGCCGCTTTCGGCTGCTGATGCTGATGCTGTCATTGCTGCCTTCGCTGATAGCATCGATGAAGATCCCGTTTGGATCAGCAGCAGTAGCGTGGGGGCCCGTGTGGCCGGCGACATGATCGGACGTGCTTTTGGTGCCTTGTTCGCCTCTTTGCTGTGCATCATTGGATACATTTGGTTCAGGTTCCAACGGGTGATGTATGGGTTTGCTGCCGTCGCGGCTTTGGTGCACGATGTGTTGATAACCCTCGGTGCGATTGCCGTCAGTGCTTTCGTGGCCGACGCCCTGGGTTTCCTGTTGATCGATCCCTTCAAGATTAGTTTGACCGTCGTCGCCGCGATCCTGACAATCATCGGTTACTCGTTGAACGACACGATTGTTGTCTTCGATAGGATTCGTGAGACGAAGGGTAAGGCACCCCGTTTGACCGGGGAAATGATTAACACCAGCATCAATCAGACACTGAGTCGTACGTTGTTGACTTCATTGACGACGTTGATCGTTGTCTTGTTGTTGTACTGGTTCGGTGGCGATGGCATTCATGCTTTTGCATTTGCTTTGGTCGTTGGCGTAATTGTCGGAACCTACAGCTCGATTTTTATCGCCAGCCCGATCCTGTTGTGGTTGATCCAATGGGGCGACGATACTCCTTCAACCGAGTGATTGTTGGTTGAGCGTTCGATCGATCAGGCTGTGGTTGCGTGCCTGTGATCGAACGCCTGCTGAGGCGTGTGCCGATGAGGGTAGCGGTGATGGCCGCACCCGCTACTTCGCGTTGAGGTGAAGGCCGCTCGGTCGGTACTTGGTTTGTAACCGTTGTGGCAAAGGTGGCGGGGGTTTCAGTAGCGGTCGTTTGGAGTGCCGCCAGCCTTCCCGCGAAGAGACCCATTGGTCTTCCCGATGAGATAAACTGGCCCGAGCGTCCGTTGCCATTTTGGTCGCTTGTTTTCTCGCCCGTGTGATAGCGGTTCCGCTTGGCCATCGCCGACTAGAATCCGATCCATTCAAAATACACGCCAGTCTAAGCCCAGCCCGGTGTGAACCTTTAGCCTGCCTGAACTGGACCCTGCTCTATGACCCATTCAAGGATTTTCTCGTTCGCTATCCTCGTCTTTATGACCACCGGATTCGTTGGCGGTGATTCGCCGCCGGGCGATGCGAGTTTACGTGCCGATCTGAAGTATCTCAGCAGTGAAGATCTGCGGGGTCGCAGCGTGACCGACGATACCATCCGTGTCGCGGCTGAATACGTTGCGACCCGGATGAAGGAGATCGGGCTGAAGACGGATCTGGTCGACGGGACACCATTTCAGCCGGTCGCCGTCATGCTGCAGCCTCAGGTTGGTTCGGCGGACAACAACAAGATTGTCTTTCAGAGCAGCGAAGCGAAGGATGAAACCGTTCAGGTCGGCCTGGCTGATGGGATGAGCCCTTTGGCAATCGGGGCAGAGAGTGGGCAAGTCCAGGGTCGCATGGTTTTTGTTGGGTACGGAATCACGGCACCCAAGCTGAAATTCGATGATTACGAAGGGGTCGACGTAACGGGCGCGACAGTCATTGTCATCCGAAAAGAGCCTCGGCTTTCTGATCCCGATAGCCCCTTCGATGGCACGCGGAGCAGCCGCCACGCTTACTTTGCGACCAAGGTCAACAACGCAATCAAGCAAGGTGCCGCCGCAATTATCTTGGTCAACGATCCGGAAAGTGTTTCCGCAGCGGTCAAAGAGGTTGGCAACCAGATTGAACGAGAAAAGCAGCGTCGCGAAAAAACGCTTGAGCAGATCAAGCTGCTGCCGGAAGCTGCTGAAAATAGTCGTAAAGCACTTCGGCAGCGGGTCGTCCTGATTGCCAAGACGATTGAAAGCCTGGAGCAAGAACTTGTTAAGGCGAAAGAGGGCGTGATGGGACTTGCCGTGGCTGGGCCCGGAAATCCAGGCCAGAAGTCGATTCCCATTGTTTCTGTATCGAGGGATGCGGTCAGTGATCTGCTCGAAGCGGAGAGTGGTCAATCGCTAGCTGAGATCGAAGCTCAGATCGATAAAACGACAGCTCCTGCGAGTTTCGAACTCGCCGAACATACCGTTGATTTGCAGATTGAAATCAAGCCCACCGTCGCAGATACGGACAACGTCGTTGGAACAATTCCCGGACGTGGTGAGTTGGCCGACCAAACCATTGTTGTTGGTGCCCACTACGATCATGTTGGCATGGGAGGCTATGGATCGTTGGCTCCCGGAACGGTCGCAATCCATAACGGTGCAGATGACAATGCCAGTGGAACGGTCACGATGCTGCAGATTGCCGAGCGGATGAAGAAATCGCTGAGCGATGTTGATTCGCATCGGCGAATCTTGTTTATCGGTTTCACGGGGGAGGAGCGAGGTTTGATCGGAAGCAAGCACTACGTGGACAATCCAATCTTCCCGCTAGCAAATACAGCCGCGATGGTGAACCTTGATATGGTGGGCCGGCTTCGTGATAACGAACTAACCGTTTATGGAACGGGGAGTGCGACCGGGTTTGATCCTTTGGTGGATGCCGCAAATGAGCTGGGTAAATTTGACATCGTCAAGGTTGCTAGCGGATATGGGCCCAGTGATCACCAGTCGTTTTATCAGGCTGGAGTCCCCGTTTTGTTTTTCTTTACCGGTCTCCACAACGATTATCATCGCCCAACTGATGATTTCGACAAAATCAATTTTAATGGCCTGACCCGGATAACCGATATAGTTTCCGAGGTCACGCTGACTTTGGCGACTGACCCGCAACGCCCTGAGTACGCTGAAACAGAGAAAAGCGTCCAGATTCGCCGTCAAATGACCGCTTATTTGGGAGTTTCTTTGAAAAATGAAGGCGATCACGTGGTCCTGTCCGGACTGGTTGCGGGAGGTGCTGCTGAAAAGGCTGGCCTGCAGACCGGAGATCGATTGGAAAAACTCGGCAAACGTGACATCGCGACAGCGGAGGATGTTCTCAGCTTTATGAGGACTCGTTCGCCAGGCCAAGAGGTTAAAGTTCGTTTGCTACGCGAGGGAAAGACGGTTGAATTGACGGTTCGGTTGGATTCTCGACCTGATGGTTGAGAGATATTAGAAGATTTTTTGACAGGGCAGCGGGTTCGGTCAATTTCAATCTTTACGGCAAAGCCCAGTGGTGCCACAATCCGCAAGGAATCGAATCTACCCAACGGTGGTAGATCGACGTGAGTGTCTCGGTTCAGGCGAAGGACGCCTGCAAACGCCGAGAGTGATCACGAGCGTCATTTGATGCGCACCCACAACGCAAGGAGAGCGGACGTGCGATTTATCGGCAAAGCGGCCATTGCGGCCATCGTTAGTTTATCTGCATTGGCGCCTGTTTCGGTGTCGGCACAGGAGTATCACCGCGTCGCAGTCGTCGACGTGGCGTACATCTTTAAAAATCATCCTGGCATCAAAGCCCAGGTTGAGAAAGTCGAGGCCAACCTAAAGGCCTATGACGGACAGCTGAAAGCCAAGCGAGAAGAGTTGCAGCAAGCTGCTGAGCAACTGAAGACCTTCAAGGTCGGTTCGCCTGATTACTCGGCTCAAGAAGAGAAAGTTGCTTCTCTGGAGTCAAAGTTGCGTTTGGATATGCAGCGGAAACGTCAGGAGTTGGCAGAGAAAGAAGCAAAGATTTATTACGAAAACTACAAGTTGATCGGTGACGGCGTCAAGTTTTTGGCGGGTCACTATAAGATCAACCTTGTGCTTCGTTATAACAGCGAAGACATGAACAAAGAGGTTGGCGAGTCGGTGATTCGCGGTGTCATGAAGAACATCGTTTACCACGACGAGTCGTTGGATATGACCAAAGGCGTGATGCAGTTTCTGGATCAGCGCATGGCAGCCCAGACAGCTCGCGCTCCTGGTTCAGTGAACAAGTAGTCGCGAATCGCTGGATTTGGGATGGCACGTTAGGGTCAGCTTTGCCGGGCCCTAATGTTGCCGCCAGTAAGAATGATTGTCTCACTGTTACGATGATCTAGTGTCTCGGCCAAGCTTGGCCGAGGTGATTATGTTGCACGCCCGAGACTTAGCTTTTGGGTAACTGACTCGCAGAAGGATCTGCGAGCACAAGGTAGGGAGGCCGTCGCGTGAATCCCTCGCGCCACGAACATACAATCGCAGGGTCCTGTCAAATCACAGGCCGCGGATACTGGACTGGTCAAACCGTGACCGTCGAGATGCATCCAGCCGCGCATGGATCCGGCATCCGAATGATCCGATCGGATCTTCCGTCGCGGCCAGAGTGCCCTGCCAATGTGCAGCACCGTGAAGCCGTCGCGATGAGGACCAACCTGATCAATGGTGAAGCTCGGTTTCAGATGGTCGAGCATCTGATGGCCGCGTTGGCCGGCATGGAAATCGATAACTGCATCGTCGAAGTCAGTGGCGAAGAATTGCCTGGCTTGGACGGAAGTAGCCTCGGTTACGTCGAGCAATTGGCTACGGCTGGGCTTATTATTCAGGCGCAGTCGCGCAAGCGTCTTGTGATTCGAGAGCGATATCGGATCGGTCAGCCAGACAGTTGGGTTGAGCTCGCGCCGTCGGTGCGTGGCGAAAGCTATTTTGAATACCAACTAAGTTTTGATGATGAAACACCCATTGTCCCGCAGGCGTCTCAGGTTGATTTGACGCCAGATCGCTTTATGCGAGAGATCGCGCCGGCCCGAACCTTTGTCACGACACAACAAGCCGAAGCAATTCGTTCGGCCGGTGTGGGGTCGCATGTGACCAATCAAGATTTGCTTGTCATTGGTGAGGACGGTCCGATTGATAACCGTTTTCGATTCACCAATGAATGCGCCCGGCACAAGACACTTGATCTGATCGGTGACTTGGCGTTATCGGGAGTCGATATTGTTGGTCGCGTTACTTCGTTTCGCGGCGGCCACCGATTGAATGGTGAGGTGGCGTCACGCATCGCAGCGTTTGTCGTTTCCGAATCATCTCAATCAGAATCAATACCAACCAACAGGATTCAGCGTACGGAGGCGGCGTAGCGACGTCCCGTCATTGGAGCAGCCATGAGCACTGTTATCGCCCAGACCGCGGTGGTCGACCCGAGAGCCAAGTTAGGCAACAACGTCCGAGTTGGTCACTTTTGCGTGATCGGTGGTGATGTAACAATCGGTGACGACACGTTGATCGAGGACCATGTCGTTGTTTCCGGGGTCACCAGCATCGGTGAAGGGAATCACATTTTTCCCGGCGTGGTCATCGGCGCACATCCTCAGGATACCGGGTATCGGGATACACCGACCCGTGTTGAAATTGGCGATGGAAACACCTTTCGTGAGCATTGCACTGTCAACCGTGCAAGTGAGAAAGAAGAGGGTGTCACTCGGATCGGTAATGACAACTTTTTTATGATTGGTTCGCACGTTGCCCACGATTGTTGTGTGGGTGACCGGATCGTGCTAGCGAATAATTGCTTGCTTGGTGGTCACGTGCACGTTGGCAACGACGTGACCTTGGCAGGTGGAGTCGCGGTACATCACTTTGCCTCCATTGGCCAGTTGGCGTTTGTTGGTGGGATGAGTCGCGTGCTTCAGGACATCCCGCCGTATATGTTGACCGACGGTTCGCCCGCTCGGCCTCGTTCTTGCAATGTGGTTGGTTTGAAACGCCACGATTATCCGCGAGAAGATATCGAGATTCTGACCAAAGCCCACAAGTTGCTGTACAGGCAGCGTGTTGGGATTGAAGTTGCCAGAGCAGAATTATTGGGAATGGGCCCGATTCGTCCAGTCCTCAAGCATCTGTTTAATTTTATTGACCACTCCTGCGGCGGGCGAAATGGCCGTGGCCGCGATCGAAGAAAGGCTGCAGCGTGAGTAAGTTACGCATCGCCGTGATTGGCGCCGGACATCTAGGACGAATTCACGCGAAATTGTTGGGACAGGTGGAAGGCGGTGAATTGGTCGCCGTCAGTGATCCAAATGAACAAGCCCGAGAAGCGGTAGCGAACCAGCATTCGGTGCCTGCGTTTGCTGATTATCGACAGTGTTTTGATAACATTGACGCGGCGGTCGTCGCGTCGCCTACGGGAACGCACGCTGGTGTGGTTTCTGACCTGCTGCGAGCCGGCAAGCACGTCTTCGTTGAAAAGCCACTGACGATTGAGCGTGAAGAAGCAAAGCGTTTAGCATTACTCGCTTCTGCTCGGCGAAAGACACTTCAGGTTGGGCATGTTGAACGGTTCAACCCAGCTTTCACCTCGCTCGACAACCTTAAAGTGGATGTGAAATACGTTGAAGCGGTGAGAGCATCCAGCTTTCCCGGACGATGTCTTGATGTCGGCGTTGTGATGGATTTGATGATTCACGATCTTGATCTCGTCCTATCGCTCACCGATTCTGCGGTGCGGTCCATCTCCGGCAGTGGTTTGTCGGTGATCAGTGACCATGAAGACTTGGCGGAAACCCGCCTCGAATTCGAATGTGGTCTCGTTGCTTGCCTGAAGGCGTCGCGGATCAGCCCAGAGCCGTCGCGGCGAATGCAGTTGTACGGAAACAACGGTTACGCGGATATCGATTTTGGTGGCCCTTCGGTCTCTGTCGTTCGTCCAAGCGATAACGTGCGAGATCGGAGTTTTGAGTTGTTCGCAGAAACAGACAACCCGTTGGACTACGCCGGACGCCTATTTAGCGAGCGACTCTGTTGTGAGACGTTGGAGCTGGAGCCGCGGAATGCGATCCTGGATGAACTGCATGACTTCGTGATCAGCGTGCAAACTGGCATTGCGCCTACCGTCGATGGCGCTGCGGGTGCCTACGCGGTTGAGATCGCACAGCAGATTCTGGACAACATGGAACAGCGGTGCTGGTATTCCGAGTCGAATCTATCGGAAATGGGGCCTCATGCGACGCCACGCGAGCGAATCGAAGACGTCAGCCGAAGGCGCCGTGCTGCCTAATTGGGTTGCCGCGCCGCCGCTGGCAATTCGAAACCTAGCTGGCAAATCGAAACCTAGCTGGCAATTCGAAACCTGGTCGCTCTCCGATTTGGATAGATGCGACCAGGAGGACCCGTTCTGCCGAGTCGATTTGTGTCCGATCGGGTGTTTTCATTCCGAGATCTTCGCGTCAATGTACTAGCGATTGGCTGCATTTTTCTTTCTGTCGACGGCCAACTCAGTGTGCTCCGTCCACGATTCGGCAGGTTTTTTTGATCGTGTTTGTCGCATCACGGGTCTTCGCTGCGAGCCTCGTCGGTTTGGTTCATGGAGAGAGGGCTGACAGGGTCCGCGAGCTGGGGCCGCAAGCTGGGTCCGCAATTTTCCTGGGGCGGAATGTCGACTCGATCTTTCCTGGAATCTTTTCCGGCATCTGGTTTTGAGTGCGATGGCTGCCGAGGTGAATAAAACCGCTGGTCAGGGGGTGGTGCGGCCTCCCGAAGCCCGGCTCGCTGCCTTAAAATTTGGGTCTGTTTGAACGATTTGTTTCCCTCCGAATTCGGGCCGGCACGATGACTGATACTTCTGGGCAGATTGACCACGTTCTCAACGAAGATCGTACTTTTCCGCCCCCTGCCGAGTTCACAGAGAAGGCTGTTTTCTCGTCGACGTCCCAGTATGACGAGATGTGCCAGCGGGCTCGTGAGGATCGAGACGGATTTTGGAAGGAAGAGGCGGAGAACCATCTGCACTGGTTTGAGCCATTCAATGAGGTTTGTCGGTGGGATGCGCCGAATGTGGAATGGTTTGTTGGGGGCAAAACCAACGCTAGTTACAACTGTCTTGATCGGCACATCGAGGCTGGGCGAGGTGATCGGACCGCCATTTTGTGGGAGGGCGAGCCAGGTGATACCCGGACGTTGACCTACGCCGAACTGCGGACCGAAGTTGCCAAGTGTGCCGCGGCACTGCAAGAGTTGGGGGTCGAAACTGGTGATGTCGTTAGCGTTTACATGCCGATGACCCCTGAATTGGCGATCATCATGCTTGCTTGTGCTCGGATTGGGGCTGTGCACTCGGTGATCTTTGCCGGGTTTAGTGCAGAATCGATTGCCGACCGGAATAATGACGCGAGCGCGAAGGTCGTCGTTACCGCCGATGGGCTCTACCGCCGCGGCAAGGTGTTGCCGTTGAAAGAAACTGTTGACGAAGCCCTGGCCAAGAGCCCAACAGTCGAGAAATGCCTTGTGTTGCGTCGAGTCGGCCAGGAAGGGGTCGCGATGCAAGAGGGACGCGACGTCTGGTGGCACGATGTCGTTGATAAGCAGTCGGGTGACTTGCCGGCCAAACCGTTGGACAGTGAGACAACGCTATTCATTCTTTATACCTCCGGTAGTACTGGCAAACCGAAAGGCATTCGTCACACCACTGCTGGATACAACCTGTGGGCGATGCGCACCTTTCAGTGGGTCTTTGATCATCGAGAAGATGACATTTACTGGTGCACCGCTGATTGCGGTTGGATCACCGGGCATAGCTATATCGTTTACGGTCCACTGTCGGCTGGCGCGACATGTTTGATGTACGAAGGCGCGCCGAATCATCCGGAAGAAGATCGGTTCTGGGAGCTGGTCGAAAAATACAAAGTCACCACGTTGTACACCGCACCAACCGCCATTCGTGCCTTCATCAAGTGGGGTGACGAGCATGTGGAAAAGCATGATTTGTCCAGCCTCCGCTTGCTCGGTAGCGTTGGGGAAGGAATCAATCCAGAAGCCTGGATGTGGTATCACGAAAAGATTGGCTACGAGAAGTGCCCCATCGTTGATACTTGGTGGCAGACTGAAACTGGCGGAATCATGATGAGCCCCTTGCCGGGGATCACCGCGACCAAGCCGGGCTCCTGCACGAATCCGCTACCCGGCGTTGTGCCGAAAATCGTTGACGAAGCAGGCAACCCGGTTCAGCAAAACAATGGCGGCATGCTGTGCATTGCCGAACCGTGGCCGGGAATGCTGCGTGGGATCTGGGGTGACGAGGAACGATTTGTCGAACAGTACTGGTCAATGGTCCCAGGGATGTATTTGACCGGTGACAATGCTCGGCAAGATGAAGATGGCTATTACTGGATCATGGGCCGCATCGATGATGTGATCAATGTTTCAGGGCATCGCCTCAGTACGATCGAGGTGGAAAGTGCTCTGGTTAGCCATGAAGCCGTTTGTGAAGCCGCTGTGGTGGGGCGTCCCGATGATCTGAAGGGCCAGGCGATCGCAGCCTTTGTGACGATTCGAGACCGCGAACCTGATGAAGCGTTACGCACCGAATTGCGGCAGCATGTGCGAAAGCAAATTGGTGCACTTGCGCAGCCCGATGATTTGCGATTCGCGGCAACACTACCCAAGACTCGGAGTGGAAAGATCATGCGACGGCTGTTGCGAGATGTCGCCAGTGGACGAGAAATCGCTGGCGATACATCGACGCTCGAAGATTTCAGCGTGATCGCGAAACTAAGCGAAGACGAGTAAGAAGGTAGCAGCTGCGATTTCGGCTGCCGCAGCTTGATTTTCTTATAAACTTTCGGTGTCACTCAAGTAGAGGCACCGAGGGGTGTGGAATTTTTGCCCGCGGGAGCGACACCTGGGCGGATAGCAATTCGTCTGCGGAGACGTCGCCTGAAGTCGTCTGCTTTTTTCCTCGGGCATAAAAAAAACCGGCCAGCACCCGTGAGGCCGCTGACCGGTAGTTTGTT
>JAQWPZ010000228.1 GCA_029245125.1 Rubripirellula sp. | reverse complement strand
CCTCTGCCCGCAGGCGGTCGAGGCGAATCAGACGGAGGACGGGGTCGCCCCGTTTCACCCATTCGCCTTGTTGGTGAAATCGCTTGGCAATGACGCCATCCCAAGGCGCCAAGACCTGATGGTTCTTGAGTGCGAGTTCGGCGAGCTTTTGTTTTTGACGACTGAATTCAATGTCAAGTGTCGCAATTCGGAGATCTGCCACCGCTGCGTCGCGTTCAATGGTATATCGCTCTATTCCTAATTGAAACGTATTTGCCGATTCCTGTTCTGCCTGAAGTTGTAAGGCATCGAGTTGTTGGTCAAGGCCAGCTTGCCGCGTTTCCAGGATGGTGCGTTCGTGGGCGAGTTGCAAATTGTCGATTTCCGATTGCGACACACTGTCCGCGAACCGCTTTCTTGCTTGGGTTGCTCGATTCAGTTCGTTTTTTGCAACTGCCTCTGCTTTTTCGGATGCCAGGACCCGAACGCCGTTGTTTGCTTTCGCGGCGGCAATCCCGATCGTAATTTCATGATGGCGTTTTAGTTGTTCTTGTTGCGCAAGTTTCATCTCTGCCAATTGAACAAACTGTTGATTCGCGAGTTTCTTTTCCGCGATTTCAAGCTCAGTTTCAGCCGCTTGGTGTTGCAACTGGGCTTCCCGATCATCCAGGCGGGCGAGGATCTGTCCTGCTTGAACTGTTTCACCTTCTCGAACCTGAAGTTTTGCGATGGTGCCATCTTTTGCTGCCGGAACATCGGCCTCATCGATCAGGACCACGATCAGATCGTGAAGTGAAGATACTTCCTGGGCGTGAGTCGCTTCTGCTTGGACAAGGGATAGGCATGTCAGCAAGCAGAACGCCAACCAAGCAAAACGGTAAAGCAACATGAGTGGGTTTCCTCGAAGCACTACAGCCAGATGTTTTCGCGAGACCATTGGATTAAACGTCGCATCCATACGAATCCGATTGAACGTTTGGGGCCATCCACTTGGGCGATGACGGTGGCGCCATGCCGCAACGGTTGCGTGGGTGAATCGGTCAGGTCGACGTTCAACCGAATGCTGGATTCGCCTCGAGCATTTTGTTGGGTGGACGATGACATTTCACTAATCACGCCTTGGTATGTGGTCGTCGGGTCAGACCGCAAACGGAATGCAACGTTGCGGTTGGCATCGGTCGATAAGCTGGTGACGTAGCCAGACATTCGATCGGGCAACTGCAATTCAATGTGGTGAGCACCCTCGGGATCGATAACATCGAACAAGTGCTGTCCTCGGATGATCGGGCGACCAGAGAAAGACTGTTTGAGGTTCCAGCCATCAACTTCGCCATTCAATGGGCTCCTAATCAACAATTCGGTTTCCTGTTGTTCGATTAAGGCAAGTTGATTTTCGAGGCCTTCGATTTCGGTCCTCAGAACACGCTCGTCTGCTGCAACCGAGCTTGTGCTGCGACCGCCTCTTGTTTGGCTGTTCGATGATCGGGTAGCAAGTGTTGCATCAAGTTGCGTGCGGAAAGTGGCGAGCTTCCCTTCGAGTTCTGCTCTCACTTGATCCAGACTGGGGCTGGTTAGCCGAACCAACGGCTGACCCGCTGTTACGATTTGGTGATTCTCTGCCAGGATCTCAGCGACCACTCCGTCGCTAGGCGCAAACAAACGAGCACGCTCTGTTGCGACAACCTTGCCAGCGGCCGGGATGCGTAGCGTGGTTGGGTAAAGTGTGAGCAGCACAACGAAGGCTAGCGAGGAAGCGACTCCCAACCAGAGCTTTCGTGTCGTGATCGCAAATCTTTTCGTTACCCATTGCCATCCTGATTGGTCTCGGTCGAGCGCATGTCGAATCGCGGTTTCGACCGGTTCGCGAACCGATTGCCAAGCTGAGTTATCTGAGGTCACCGATTTTTTTTGCGGGCGAATCCATTCCAAAATCACCGTAGCGATTGGATCTTTGTTAGCGTCGCGAATCGTTTGCAGCAGCAGATCTTGGCAGCCGCTCGATTGTTGGTGACTTTCAATTGAACTCAGGCGATCCGTATCTGATCCATTTGGGTCCGTGATGCGATTTGTGTCACTGTGCGACCAAACAAAGAAATCGGTATCGCGCGAGAGATGTGCTACATCTTGGAGAGACTGAGCGATCGTCCCCCGGTGATCAACGCGTGGTTGTGTGGAGGTCGCGATGAGCTGGGAGTGATGCTTGGTGACGCGAAGCAAACTGACACGGTCTGCGGAAACGTGGCTTGCGATGGAGGATGCAATGGCCGTGAACGACTGCTCAACAGACGTTCCTCCGTTCAAATCGCTCAACAGGCGATCACGACTGGCTTGAGTTTCCAAGTGAGAACGTAAGTCAGCAAACTGTTGCCGCAGATAAACCCCAGCCGCGAGTGTGAGCAATACGTCGCTCAAGTCGACGAGATGCTCCTCCGTCGCGAGTGAAATCGATTGGTCGAATCGTATTTTCAGACGCAGATTGACCTGCGAGTGAACGGCGGATTCGACGGTCACTACCGCTCTCTCCGATTCAGGGTTCGAACTAGGAGAGGCGTGAAGAGTGATGCCGTTGCGGGCCAGAACCGTTTCGTCACTGTTTTCCAATAGCGACAGAGATGTCAGTGTGGCGCCGCACGCGAATCGCAATCCGCACACCAAATCTTCGTAGAACGAATCGGCTGAACCGAGTTGACGTGCAGCTGGTTCAAGCCGTTGGACAAGCGTCTCGGCATCTTGCCATGCTTGATCAGTTAGATGCAGGGGTTGGGTCATCGCATCACAGTGCGGAGTAAGTTGGCTGAATCGCCCAGTTTAACCGTGCCTCTGTTAGACGCTCGGTTTGAGTGGGAGTTTCACGCTTTTGAGTTGAATGTCGTATCGATTTCGTCGTTTTGAATGGACGAGACGGGTTCATTTGTACGAAATACACCAAAAGCGCGGGTTGTCCCGACTGATCGGGAGCGAACTGTGTCAAGGAAGGAATCCGAATGGGCAACCCATCAGCGAAACGAAGAGCGACTCCCCCGGCTTTGGCTGGGTTGATGATTTGTTCCGCCTGCGCTGTCTTGCTGACGCTTGGATGCCGAACGTACGGTCAGCTTCCCCAGACCGTCGGACAACGCACCGAACAGGTCGATGCACTAATGTGCCAAGTCGACGCCGGTGCCCCGATGGAAACTGTCCCGGAGATCCCCATAGCTCCCTTGACCCTCAAGACTCCCGAGGACTTTGACTCGGTTGAATATCAGGATGTCACGCTGGAGGAAGCACTGCGAATTGCTTTGAGCAACGCGGAGGTGTTGCGTGATTTGGGTGCGAGTGTACTGCGGTTTCCCAAGCAGGTCGAAACGGCGGAAAGTCTTGGTTTGGTCCAAACAGACCCACAGGCAGGGATCGAGGCCGCGTTGTCGGCATTTGACGCGCAGGCATACGGTTTGGGGAAATGGCAAAACAACGATCGGCGTTTCAATAATCGCTTCTTCGGGGGCGGGGCCACTGCATTCCAGCAGGATACACACGATTACGTTTTTCAACTCTCCAAACGAATGGCAACCGGTTCACAGTTCGCTCTGCGGAGTGTGACGGACTACGATGCCAACAATGCAACGGGCAACTTGACACCTAGTGCCTGGCAAACGCAGTTGCACGCTGAGTTGCGTCAGCCGTTGCTGCAAGGTGGTGGTACCACTTTCAATCGCATCGCGGGTCCGAGTGCCAAGCCCGGTGTGTACAACGGCATCTTGATCGCCAAAGTCAATCAAGATATTTCATCGGCGAAGTTTCGTCAGGAAATGCGAGACTACGTTAGTGATGTCGTCAATGCTTACTGGGACTTGTACTTTGCCTATCGAGATTTGGATGCCAAGCGAGCATCGTTGGAACGCAGTCGTTTGACGTGGCAGAGTTTGGAGGCACAACGCACCAGTAGTCTCAAGTCAGCCGCGCCAGAAGCATTAGCCCGCGAACAATACTATCGGTTTCAGTCTGAACTGCAGGATGCGATTGCAGGTAAATTGAATCAGCGGACCCAAGTTAATAATTCGACTTCCGGCGGCACCTTTGCTGGTGCCACAGGGGTTCAAGTCGCTGAACGACGATTGCGATTACTGATCGGGATGCCGTTGAGTGATGGGAAACTGGTTCGTCCAGCTGACGAGCCGAATGATGCCCCGATCGTGTTCGATTGGGATTCCATCTCGGTGGAAGCTCTTGAGCAAAGAACGGAGTTACAGCAACAACGTTTGCTCGTTAAACGCCGCGAGATGGAATTGTTGGCGGCGAAGAATTATCTCCTGCCCTCGCTTGATTTCATCACCATCTATCGATTGCGTGGCCTCGATCAAGGATTGATGGGATCCAACAGTGCGTTCGAAGAACTCGGTACGGCCGATTATCAGGAATACGAGGCTAGCCTGGAATGGAAGATGCCGGTCGGTTATCGCCAGGCACATGCTGCTGTCCAAAATGCGGAAATTCAAATCCGCCGTGACAAGGCGATCTTGCGTGAGCAGGAACGTCAGATTCTTCATGACTTGACCGCTGCGGTTGCTGAAACCGCGCGGGCCCTGACGCAGATGAATACCAACCTGAACCGATATTTGGCGGCAAGTGATGCTTTGAATGTTCTAGAGGCCAATCGGACAGCTGGATTCCCCATCAGCTTGGAGCAACTTCTTGATGCTCAGCGACGCGTGAGCGAATCACAGAGCAAATACTATCTGGCTGCCGCCGAGTATTCCGTCGCGGTGAAAAACGTGGAGTACGAAAAGGGAACGCTGCTGCAATCCAAACTATTGGTTTTGGTTGACGAATCGCCTTAGTTCGTCGGGGACCGCGAGCAGGTGCGGGGACTTGGGGATCGATCGAAACTGGTCGTTTGAGACGCGAGTTTCTGCTTTCATGGCGGGGTCGGTTGTTTCGGCACTCCGCGACGTTGGTGTGGATGCCGGTTCCTGCAGTCGTGCCGATTTCACTCGGATGGAGCATTGCTTGTCTCACGGCTAGGATGAAGGTAGAAGAACACCCTCGTGAACCACTACTTTGATGTCTACCGAATCTCTCATACGACGCTTTCATGATTTGGCGTGTGTCGCGCCGGAAACCGAGTTAGATGCTGACTCGTTGATCGGCTTCTTCCAGGTTTTTCGTCCGGATGGGGCTGCGATCGCGGGGTTGTATGAAGACTTCGATGTGGGAGATCAGTTGATCGAAAGGCTCGGCCGATTGTATGCCGCTGCTGGGGACGATCGACGACCACAGGGCGGTCGCGACGCCTATTTCGTGGTCCGCCGACCGCTACCGCTCGATCCTAAGCTTGCCGAGTCCCTGGCAACACAATGGCTGACAGGGATCGCCGAGTTGGCTCTGCATGTGGGCGACACGGAAACCCATCAAACGCTTGTTCCGACGCCAAAGATACGCGTGCTTGAAGGGATCCCGCCGAAGCATCCCAAGCGGGAGGAAGAAAAGTCGCGATTACTTTCGACAGTCCAACAGCGTGTGCCCGGTTTAGTGGAGAAAATCCAAGGTGGACCCTACGCCGAACTCCTTCGTCCTGCGTACTACTTCACTGCTTGCGATAACATGGTCCGCGATTATCTGATGTGGCCGCTCTATCAAACAATGGATGCTGCGGTCGGTGATCCTCACTCGCCCTATTTCGAACTGTGGCGGCACGGGGTGAAGTATCGGATTTTCGGTGACGACCAAGTCGATCTCTACTTACCCCGGCACTCGTAGTCGATCTGGGTCCTGGCAAACATGGGTCCTGGCAAACATGTTGTCGTGCTAGCCCGGCTTAGAACGGGATCATGGCATCTGCGATCGCGAGCTGTTTGATTGCTTTTTTTAGACCGTCGACCGAGAGCCAGCGGAGGCTGTGGCTGACGGCCCCGTACATCGAGGCTCGGAAAAGGCTGCAAGGTTGGGAAAGGCTCTGGGGACATTGCCTGTTTCAGTGTTGCCTGTTTCAGTGTGACTGCACCGCGAGGGCGTGATCTCGGTTAGGATAAGAGCTGGCATACTCTCCTGTTTTCGCTGGCGTCCGCTGAGATCATTCGATGTTGCAACATTGCTTTTTCGTACTGTGTTTGCTTGGTATGGGACTCC
This sequence comes from Rubripirellula sp., assembly GCA_029245125.1. Taxonomy (GTDB): domain Bacteria; phylum Planctomycetota; class Planctomycetia; order Pirellulales; family Pirellulaceae; genus Rubripirellula. The sequence goes on along the minus strand of JAQWPZ010000228.1, from coordinate 62,800 downwards.
CGTTGGCTTCGGCCGAGGAGGATCGTCCGAATATCGTGTTTATCTTTGCCGATGATCAGTGTTTCGACACGATTGCGGCTCTCGGTAGCGAGGGTATTCAAACTCCCAATCTCGACCAACTTGCTCGTCGAGGAACGACATTCACCCATGCGTTCAATATGGGTTCGTGGAGTGGTGCGGTTTGCGTCGCCAGTCGCACCATGTTGAATTCGGGTCGCTTCATTTGGAACGCACAGGCGATTCACAATCGTTCCGAGGCGGAACGCGAGGCGGGACGTTGGTGGGGTGAGTATATGAAATCCGCTGGCTATCGAACTTACATGACTGGTAAGTGGCATTGTAAAGCGAGCGCCGAGAAGTCCTTTGACGTCGCCCGCGATGTGCGGCCCGGCATGCCCAATCAGACCGAGGCAGGTTACAACCGACCGACCGCCGATGGCAGCGATCCTTGGTCACCCTCGGACCCAAAATTCGGAGGATTTTGGAAAGGGGGTACGCATTGGAGTGAGGTCGTTGCCAACCATGCCGATGATTTTCTCGAACAAGCATCGGCTGAAGACGAGCCGTTTTTTATGTACCTCGCGTTCAACGCACCGCATGATCCCCGGCAATCACCAGCGGAGTATGTGAATCGTTACCCGTTAGAAAGCGTCGCGGTACCGGCCAACTTTTTACCGATCTATCCGTTTGCCGAGGAAATGGGTGCGGGGCGACGACTGCGAGATGAGCGTTTGGGACCGTTCCCGCGAACTCATCACGCGGTCAAAGTCCATCGCCAAGAGTATTACGCCATCATCACACATATGGATGAAATGATCGGGCGAATTCTGAAGTCGCTGGAAGCATCCGGTAAGGCCGACAACACGTGGATCTTCTTCACCGCCGATCATGGTTTGGCGGTCGGGCAGCATGGTTTGTTTGGTAAACAAAATTTGTATGACCACAGTGTGCGCGTGCCACTGATGGTCGTCGGCCCCAAGGTGAAAGCGGGACGTCAGATCGCCGAGCCTGTTTACTTGCAAGATATCATGCCAACTTCACTTCAATTGGCGGGGGTCGATCAACCTGAGCATGTCGAGTTTCACAGCCTGTTACCATTGTTGGACGGAGCCGACAGTCCGTATGAGGCGATTTATGGCGGCTATCTCGGCAAACAACGTAGTATCCGAGCTGATCGTTATAAGTTGATCGTGTACCCAGAGGCGAAGAAATTACGGCTGTACGACCTGCAGGAAGATCCATTGGAAATGAAGGATGTTGCTGACGACGAGTCGAATCGAGGATTGGTCCGAGACTTGTTCGGCCAATTAGAGGCCTTGCAGCGGCAGATGAAGGATGATCTTGATCTGAGCTCACTTCGCCCTGAGTGAGCGTTTTGAATCGGTCTCAACGCTGTCTGTGCCGCAGAGATCCGGCCTCCCGGGCGGAACGCGGCGGAATCTTGCCGCGATGCCCCTGAAACGCGAATCGCTCGTATCAGCTCGGCCTGGCTTGTGGGGAGCTGGCTTATGGGGAGCTGGCTTATGGGGAGCTGGCTCGCTTGGCATTGCCGTGGAAAAGGCTTTGATGGCTAGCGGTAGGGCCGCTGAATGACGGCTGTCTGACCGGTTGATGGTAAAACTGGTTTGGTTCAACTAGCCACTGACTGGCCGGATCTCTAAGGTGTCTTTGAATTCCCACCCCGTCCACGGCCTGACCGCCCATGCAATCTTTCGATATACATAACCAAACCCGGTTTATTTTCGGCGAAGGCTCCATTTCGCAATTGGGCGAGCTGGCGGCTTCTTACCGTCCCCGCTGTGTCTTGGTGGTAAGTGATCGTGGGATCATGGAAGCTGGGCATGATGCGGCGGCGCTAAAATCGCTGCACGACGCCGGCATCAAGGTCGCATCGTTCCATGATTTCGCTGAAAATCCAACCTCCGAGATGGTCGAGGCGGGGGTTCGGAAAGCAGCAGAGGTCAAACCCGATCTGTTGGTAGGTTTGGGGGGTGGCAGCAGCATGGACTGCTGTAAGGGGATCAACTTTGTCTATTCGTGCGGTGGCCGAATTCATGATTATCACGGGGTTGGTAAAGCAACCTCGGACATGCTGCCGATGATCGCTATTCCGACGACCGGTGGAACCGGGAGCGAGGCACAGTCATTTGCTTTGATCAGCGATTCCGAAACGCACGTGAAAATGGCCTGCGGTGACAAGCGAGCTGCCTGCCGCATTGCGATTCTCGATCCCACGTTAACGTTGACGCAACCCGAGTCGGTCACTGCTCTAACGGGAATCGATGCGATCTCGCATGCGATTGAAACATACGTTTCCAAACGACGCAATTTGATCTCGACAACCTACAGCCGCCGTGCTTTCGGGCTGCTTGCCCAAGGTTTTTCGCGTGTCCTTACGCAGCCAAATGATTTGGAAGCACGCTGCCACATGCAAGTGGGTGCCTGCTTGGCCGGGATGGCGATTGAAACCTCTATGCTGGGAGCCGCGCACGCGACGGCCAATCCCCTGACCGCTCGTCACGACATCACTCATGGGCAAGCGGTCGGCATGATGTTGCCGGCTGTCATTCGGATGAACGGTTCGGTTCATGGAGACTGGTACGCCGAATTGGTGCGTGAGGTCGATCCGACCGTTTCGGAGGAAGAGGCACCTGACCGTTTGGCGGAGATGGTGGTGGGATGGTTGCGAGAGGCCGATTTGAAAATTTCGCTCGACGAGTTGTCGATTCCTGCAGAGGGGATCGACACCTACGTTCAGGATGCCTTGAAACAATGGACAGGCACCTTCAATCCGGTCCCACTCGATGAGGAGCGGACGCGGGGCCTCTATCTGTCAACAGTCTCGGAGTCGGTTCGCTAGGGCGCTCTGTGTATCTGACGATCTCTCGGGTGGCGTGAGCTTGGCCGCAAAAAATCGCGCCGCAAAAAATCGCGCCGCAAAAAATCGCGCCGCAAAAAATCAGGCCGCAAAAAATCAGGCCGCAAAAAATCGGGCCGCAACCCGGCAGCGGCCCATCGAGCAGTCCGTTCCTGCTGGGCCGTAAATGGCAAGACGAGCTTGTTGGGCGGGCCTACACGGCACTTTTCGCCGGTGACAGTGGGGTGTTTTCCCAGGTGCTGAGTCGGATTTGCGGTTCCCTCACTGGTGGTTCACAATGGAGCTTCGGCCCGCGGATAGCTTTTGAATGAGCGGGTTCGATTCGCCTTGGGATTGTTTCATGTCTGACAAAGAATCGACCACAGCTGACGGACAGTCGTCGGAAGGTCTGCCCCCGATGGAAGGGGGGCGTTGGCGGCCTGTCAAACCAGAGGAATTGCTCCGTCGTCACCCGGCTGTTGACCCAGACGAAGCAGGTGATCGGGCCGTCGACGAGTCCAATCCGAAAGTAACACTCGAGCGGCGGCAGACGTTGGAGCACCACCTCAAGCAAAGTCCGACCGATTTGGAGGCCTACCTTGAGTTGGGAAGGATTTATCGCGTTGAAAACCGACCGGCCGATTCGCGGCGGATCTTGCGACAAGCGGCCGATATCTTTCCTGACGAGGAGGGCGTTCGGTGGGAATTAGAGGAAGCGATGCTGGCTCGTTCGCTGCAACAGTTGAGGGAAGTAACGGAGCTCGCCGCTCGTCTCGATACAGTTGAAACAGAGCATGAGTTGCAACGCTGCAATGCCGATTGGGCGGCTCGACGCATCGAGGTCTGTCGGGCACGTTTAGAACGCAACCCTTTATTGCACCATCTTCGCGTTTCGTTGGCAGAGGCGATGTATGATGCCGATGAATTCAGCGACGCGATAGCCGAACTTGATGATGTATTGGAGATGGATGAATTGTCTCCGGCAGCCTATTTGCTTCGCGGGCGTTGCTTGTTGCAATCGGGCAACGACATCGATGCGATGGTCGCGTTGCGTGCCGCAGCGATGCGTCGTGCCGTGGTTGCACCGTTACCGATCCGCGTGCTCGCACTGCGTTTGCTTTGTGAAGTCGCTGAGCGGTTAGGCGTGCAGCAGACGCTGCTGCAATATCAGCAGCAGTTGCAACATACCGAACAAGAACTCGCGAATTTGCGAGCGTCGAAATCCCACTAAGACCATTTGGCTTCGTTAATTTCTTACAGGTCCCGTTATGAACCAAGCCGTTGTTGATCCCGAACACCTGCGTCAGTTCGCTGCTCATCTGCACCAATTTTCTGAAGAAATGAAGCAGCGCTCCAGCGGTTTAGCATCACAGATGAATCAGCTCGAACAAACCTGGCGTGATGAACAGCAACGAAAATTCAGTGAAGAGTTCACGACGCAGATGCGGCAAGTAACACGCTTGATTCAGGCGACGGAACAGCATGTCCCCTACTTGTTGAGAAAAGCTGACCAAATCGACGCTTATCTGGGGCGTTGATCGATGTCGACCAGCAATGTTCGTAACATTGAATCGTTGGAAGTGTTCCACGCTGGGCTGCTGCGTTTGTCAGGCCAGTGGTCGAAGACACTGCAGGAAGTTCGCATGACGATCCAGCGGGCTGATGCGTACTTTACGCAGGATCTGCCAGGGTATTGGCGGCGACAGCGACAGCTCGCCGAGCGTGAGTTGAATGAGGCGAAAGACCGTCTGGCCGAAAAACAAGCCGCGGCCAGGCCGGGTGATCGGATGTCGGCAACCGAAGCCACCAAACGTGTGCAATCAGCAAAGACGCGAGTGCAAGAATGTGAAGCCAAGTGTCGGCAAGCAAAAGCTTGGGCCTTGGAAATTTCACAGCGGTGTGATCAGCTATTGGGGCCTCTGGTGGATGTCGTCGAGCATTGCGAAGTTTTGCTGCCAACGGCCGCCGATGAATTAAGGACTCTCATCGAGCAATTACGGCTTTATGCGGATCAACCCAGACGCGATGGGTAGCCCCTCTTGCATCGATCGCCAATTCGTTTTCCACTCTGTATGAGTTCTTTACCTGGCAAGTTGCGGTTGAGCGAACCGTGGTCAGTGATTTGAGAACAACTCCAACGATACAAATCCGATGAATCAGACTCAATCCGACGTTTTTGCCTTACTGGACGCGCACCAACAGAATCCCAGCGAGATGCTGGATCAGATGATCGAATTCTTTCGACAGGCAGAAAGGCCGATGGAATTGTTCGAGGCATTGAAAATGCGAACACGCAATCGAATCGGATTGCCACTGGTCAACAGCGATGAGGAACCGTCCCATCCCGAGGAAGTCGAAAAACAGCTTGAGGCCGGACTGCTGGAAGCATGCCGCGAGGCAGGCAGTCTGTTGGTCCAGCAGGGGAAAGTTGGTGAGGGTTGGATGTACTTGCGGCCGACCGGTGATTTAGCATTAGCACGAAAGCTAATCGCGGAGATTGAAATTGGTGATGACAATTATGACGAGATGATTCAAGTCTTGTTGCACGAAGGTGTTGATGTCGGACGCGGCTACCAAGCTGTCTTGGATCATCAGGGAACCTGCAATAGCATCACGCTTTACGAGCAAGCTTTGACCGGTCGTAGTAAATCGGACCGTAAGGCAGCAGCGGCCCGTCTGTTGGATCATCTTTATGATGAATTGGTTTCGATGGTCCGAGGCGATATCTCGCGGCGGGAAGCCCCGGCGGACGAATCAGAAACCTTAGTGGAGATGCTGGAAAAACGTAAATGGTTACTGGAGGAAGGCGGGTACCACTTGGATACCACCCACATCTCATCGACCGTCAAGATTTCGACCGTGCTGGATGATCCTGAACAACTTCGAAAAGCCTGGGAATTGACGCAATACGGACGCCGACTGCACCATCAGTTTCAGTATCCCGGTGAAGAACCGTTTGTCGATTTCTATCCCGCTCACGCTGCCTTTTACTCGATCCTGTTGGGTGAAAATATCGAGGCTGGTTTGAAAGTGTTTGAGCGGAAAGCGCGAAGCGTCGACGTTTCAGAGCATGGCACCGGGGCCATCGAAACTTATGTCGATCTGCTGGATCGCGTCGGTCGCCATCAGGAGGCGGTTGATGCGGCAATCGAATTGGTCCCCGATGAGTTGCCACCACAACGAATCGTGCCGCTGTTGATCGAAATTGCTAAAAAAGTGACCCCAGCTGAAAATCGGTCAGCCGCCTGTGGAGCGATTGCCGGGTACTGCAAACAGCATGAAGACGTCTTGGGCTACGCTGCAGTCTTAGACGCCAGCGCGAGTGCGTCCAGCTAGCTCGCGAGGCTCGCGGCAGGCGAAATGCATCGATGTTCAACCGAAGCCATGGGGGCCCTGCTGGTGAGCAGCGTTCAATCAAAAGCAGCGTTCAATCAAAAGCAGGCGCCGGCTGTTCCCGTGTTTTGCTGGGGAACTCTCCTTGCTGAAGGCGTTTAGGCAGCAGTCGAGACAGATACGCCGCTTCGTGGGGCAAAGCGGCGATCGAGGCCGGTTCTTTTACAGATACATGCCGACGTAGCCGTCGGAGGCGTCGCTTTGTGCTTGCACAGCCTTGATCCGCTGTTCAGTCTTTTCCAAGTCGCCGGCTTCAATGTAGGAATTGAATTCGATCAGCAAAGCGTGCTGGACGCTTTCCGCTAAGAATCCGACGATCGGTTCACTCAACCACGCGCACGTTTCGCTGGCCAGTTTGGCAACAATGTCAACCGCTTTGGTCGTCCGGTCTTCAGAGTCGGTCATCACTGTTCCCTCGAAAGCGAAGGTTACGGTGCCGCTGTCGGGTGCATTGGTGAGATGATAGGTGCACTTCCCACGGTGCAGATAATAAGTGTTGTGGCTGCCATGTTTCTGCATCGCCGATTTGATCCGCAGCACAAATTGCTCGTGCACGGGAGAGGCATCGACTGGGACGTCGAGGCGTGTGATGCTGCGAAGTGGCAGACAATCAAATTCGATATCAACCCACTGACCTTTCATTCTCGCTTATTCCTTCAAGGCAAGATTGTTCTCACTGCAGTCGCTGAGGGAAGACACCACACATTGGAGGTGCTTCTGCCTGAATCATGTCCGGCTCGTCGTAGCCTTCGGACTCAATGCCAAATCGACTGATCTGTAGTCTAGCGGGATTGGGGGGGCGGATGCTACCGCGCCATGGTGACAGCGTCGAGTCGTTGCTCGATGTTGAAATGGAGCTGATCCAGCCTTTTCTCCAGTGCAATGTTTTCAGAGTGCAGGCGAGCCATGTCCGATTTCATCTGCTTGACGACCGTTTGGATATTGTCGGTGTAAGCCTTGATGGACTTGTTTTCGACGGTGAATTGATCCCGATCTTGCTCCAATTTGTCTTTGATGACTTGGTTGGTGACGATCATGCCTTCGGACTTGGCAATTGCTTCTTCGAGTACCTTCTTTTCGAATTCGAGCTCTTGGGTTCGGTTGGCTAATTCGGTCAACCGGAGACGGATTCTACGCAGTACGTAGCGGTAATCGTTGAGCGGACGTAAGTAATATGTATCTCGCAGTTCTGCGACTCCAGTTTCGATCAACTTGGTGGCAGATTCCTCTTTGATGACAATTTGGTCACTCTTCTTAAATTTGACGCTGCCGTCCTCGCCGCGTTGCAAGCGGCTGTCCACGGCTCGCCCACTCTCGTCAAAAAATCCTCCGTCGAGTGCTCCGCGTTGCTCCGGGCTGTCAACTTCAAGTGAGTGATTTTGGGTAAATTCGATTTTCTGCCATCGCGTCAGCAGCGGATCGTCTGGCTTGTTCCGACCACCATCTCGCGTGTACTCAGCCAATGTCTCGGGGGTGACACGATTGGCCAGTAGTTGATCGATTCTCGCATCGTCCATACGGCCAAGAAAATTGTCGTCCGACGGCAAGCTGCCCTCAGCGATGAATGGGTGATGACCATCCAACGGGAGTAATTCGTACAGCGACCAACTCTTTGCCTGCTTGCTGCTGATGGCCTGCAATTGGTTCGCTTCGAGCTTTCCGGTTGGCGAGAGTACCACCTGCGTTGGTGTGCTGCTGACAACACGAAACTCACCGAGATAAAAGTTAGGCAAAGGTAGTGATTGGCCTGCCCCATCCGCATTTTGACTAGCGGTTTCCGCGAACCCGTAAACGACCAATTCTTGCGGGATCAGTGGTTCGGTTGGAGCGGGTTCGGCTGGGGCATTCGGATCAGCCGGGATACCGCCACCGATGCCAGCATCGCCGATGTCGGCCAGCGTGATGTTGTTATTGGCAACGTTTTGCATTTGCAGGTTCCGCCACCGGCGGCCAGCCTCTGTTCCGATCTTGGCCAACTTTCGATCGAGTTCGACGATGCCTTCGCCGGCAGCCGGATCGTCGGGGTCGCCATATTTAATGGTTTTGTTTTCAGCGAGGACGTCGGCAGCTTGGACTTCCAACTTCTCTTTGATTTGATGCCAAGCACTCCGGCTTGCCAGCACGCCGGCGGTGGGAAACAAAAACAAGATCGCCAAGATCATCGTGATGCAGACGGCGACGATGTTGAACCAACGCCATTCTGGCGCGGCCTTCCAGACGACAACGAAAAAGCCGATCAGAAGAATGACCAACAGACCGATTGGGACAAATTGCATGGTCGTGATTGAGTCGCGGCGGAGAATGGAGGAGTTAGACCTCCCTTGGTTGCGATGAGCGATCCGAAAACCGAACAGCGATTCTTAGAGGAGGGGCAGAAACTGCCAGCTCGCATACTAAGTTGGGCAATTTGTAACGTCAAGGATTTCTAAGGTTAACCGGCTTAATGCCTCATAAAGTGGCCGATTCTGCGGCCTAAGCCGGCTCTTTTAGGCTCAAAAAGGGCTCTTCCAAAGTCTCTCGCGGCCCTTTCCCGCCAAATCGCGGCCCTTTCCCGCTGTTGAATCCCGGCAGGGACCGTACCGATTGGGGGGTTCCGGGGGCTTCGGGTGGTGCCAATTGATTCAATCCACAGGGTCGACCTAGCTGTCACCAGCCGATTTGGGTGGCTTGCTCCAGCCGCTTTCACACGGGTCCTACTGATTCGAACGGTTACGACTACCGAATCTCTTAACAACGGGAACGGCCATCAGTGATGCGCCGGTTCTGACACTATTGCACGATTCTTCGGTCTTCACGGTCGCAATCACTATGATGCAAACACTCTCCAAACTTGGCCTCTCTACCTCGCTAGCGCTTACTGTGGCGACCGCGTTTTCCGCTGTCGGTTGCCACCGCCAGTATTATCGCAAGCAGGCTGATATGGAGGCTCATTGTCTGATTGACGAAAAAGCTTCGCATGTGGCTCGCCCACCAGTTGCACCGATCCGAGTCGATGTGGACCCTCGGAGTCGAATGTTCAACCCATTCGATCTTGATTTCCAGCCGATGCCGCTGGATGATCCGGCCGCCTACCGATACATGCAATGTGTCGATGGGCGTCGGGGTTATCCGATGTGGGAAGCCGCTGGATTCACCAACACTGCAGAGAATCCCGACTGGTGGCAGTTTTTGCCGTTGGATGAAGATGGCGTGTTGGTCTTGAACGCTGAGAATGCGGTGAGCATTGCCTTGTTGCATTCACGCGATTATCAGCAGCAAGTGGAGAACTTGTACTTTGCTGCATTGAACGTCAGCGCCGAACGATTCTTCTTTGATACGCAGTTCTTTGGCGGTGCCGACACTTCGTTGACCGCCAGCAAATCAAGTACGCTTGCCGCGGTAGGACTCGACAGCAACGGTCCGCGTGATCTTGCCCTGCGTCGTCGATTCGCGGCTGGGGGAGAGTTGGTCGCGGGAATTGCCAACAACATCGTCTGGGAGCTGAATGGAGCAAACGCTCAAACCGCTTCCACCTTGTTAGACTTCTCACTCATTCAACCACTGCTGCGAAATGCAGGTCGCGACAAGGTTCTGGAAAGCTTAACGGCGTCCGAACGTCAATTGTTGTACGCCATCAGGCAATTTGAACGTTACCGACGCAATTTCTACTTGAATGTCACGATCGGCCGTGGGATCGAAGGACCTGTTCAAACAGCTTCACGGAATATTAACGCGAGTGTGAATGCGTTCGGGGCTGGAGGTGGTGGCGCGGGTGGCTTCCTCGGACTCTTGCAAAACGAGTTGCAGATCCGTAACTCGGAAGAGAACATCGCTCGGCAATCGGAAAACTTGTTGATCCTCGAAGACTCGCTGGTTGAATTGCTCACGACTATTCCTGACGACAGTTCGCGAATTTTGTCGCAGCGGTTGCAGGTCGCCCAGACCCGGCAAAGTCTGTTGACTTCGCAACGCGGATTAGTGCAACAACAAGCTAGTTTTCAGCGATCACTCGACCAGTTCCTTTCCACGCTCGGACTGCCTCCCTACATCTGTGTTCGCCTGGACGATCCATTCTTGGATCGCTTTGAGCTGATCGATCGCGACTTAGTGAATCGCCGAGAAGAGCTCAGCGAGTTGCGAAGCAACGCTGGAGTTTTGAACGTCGAAATCTTGGAGCAGGGTGAATTTCGTCTCGACCCAGATACGGGATTGCCAGTCTCGCAGATTGCCTGGACGCCCGCTCTCGAGCAGAACCTTGCTCGTTTGCGAACCGAGTTGCAGCCATTGGATAGTTTTATCGACCAATTGATGGAACAAGACTTACCAGTGATTCAAGAGGACATTGAGAAACTGTCCTTGACGCTTCCCCAACGCCGGCAGCAGAACGGTTCTCTGGTGGAGCTCTACGAGCTTGAAAAACAGAGTATTTGTGGTTTGTTGAATGTCCCTTTGATCGATGAAGCGATCTTCGATATGGCCGCGATCACTGATTTGGACGAGGAGCTGGTCACCTCATTCGAAATATTCGCCGCTAAATTACTTGAGTACAAGGATCGTTTCGAAAAATTGGAAGCCGCTTTCGACGCCTTGGGGAATGCAGAGGCGGGAACCATTGATCCTCGCGATCTGGCGATCCAGCTGCGAGACGAGATCATTCTGGCATCACAAAACTTACTTGCCGAATTAGGCGACGATGTGCTTTCGCTGCAATTGATTCAAGCTCGTGCTCGGACCGAGAGTGTGTTGCTGCCGGAGATTGATATTTCGCCAGACATCGCGTTGGAAATCGCGAGAAACAACCGTCGCGATTGGGCCAATGCTCGGGGCATCTTGGTCGATCAATGGCGGAATATCGAAGTCGTTGCGGATGATTTAGAAAGTACTCTCGATCTGACGTTCAGTGGTGGTGTCGGCAACGCAAGCAGCAATCCGTTTAGGTTGACTTCCTCGTCTGCAAGTACACAACTGCGAGTCGGCCTCGAGTGGGATGCACCGATTACACGGCTGCTGGAACGCAATGACTACCGTCGGGCTTTGATTCAATACGAACAGACGCGAAGAAGTTTTTACAATTTCGAAGATTCGATCTGGCAAGTATTGCGGGCCGAGGTGCGACAATTGCAAGCCGATCGGTTTCTCTTCGAAATTGGTCGTCAATCCGTGGGGATCGCTGCTGAACAAATCGAATTGACGAATGACATTCGAGCAGCCAGCGAGGCGCGGCAGACAACCACCGGGCCAACTGCTGCTCGTGATGCGATTAGTGCACTGACTGACTTGTTACGAGCGCAGAACGGTTTGTTGGATATCTTCGTCAACTACGAGATTTTGCGACGCAGCCTTGACTTCGATCTTGGCACGATGGAATTGACCCCAGATGGACTCTGGATCGATCCGGGTAAGTTATCGCCAGAAGCCTTGATGGGGCTGCCTGGAACCAATGCTGAGGGATTGATCGAGTGTGGTAACTGCAACGAATGTGGGATCCCTTATCATTCGTTGCCGGTGGAACCGAAATATGGCACGGAGATGTTGCAGTTGGGGCATCGCTTTGCTGACCCCGTTTCGCCCCACGGGGTAGATGGGTCACCCGGGGCTTACGGCGAAATGGCGGAGCCGACCCCGGCTGGCGTCCCCGTCCCGACGCCACTGCTGGAGGAACTGCCAATGCCCGCAGACGCACCCGTCCCGGCTGAGATGCCAGTCCCGGCTGAGATGCCGGTCCCAGGCGATATGCCGGTCCCAGCTGAGATGCCAGTCCCAGGCGATACGCCGGTCCCAGCTGATCAGGCTTCCGCTGCGTCGGTAAGGATTCAAGACCAGTTACCGCCGCTACCGAAACCAGAAATCTAGTCGCCAGTGCGGCAGTTGAATGCGGCGAACGGCCTAGGACTATCCGGGCAGTAGACGCGGCTGGGTTCAAAATCCCAACGCTCAAGACACCAGCTCTCAAAACACCCGCTTCCGATTCGTGAACGCGGGTGTTTTTCAAGACGACGGCAGAGAAACGGTTACTGGGCTCGGTTGGTGTTCCTCTGAACCCTCGAAGACCGTTCGAGCTCTGGATCGCTATTCGAACTTGTCGGATCAGGCGAGAATGGTTTCTCGTAAACCGGTCAACAGTTCAATTGCCTGGCCGATCTCCGCCTTTTGGCGTTCTGGATCTTGGGGGATTTCACGTTCGATCGTGAGTGGGCCGGTGTAGCCGATGGCGTGGAGTGTGCGGAGATATTTTTCCATTCCGACGTCACCTTCTCCGAGTGGCACTTCTTGGCCCCACGAATCACCCGGGGTATCACTCCAGGTTCCATCCTTGCAGTGCACGCTACGAACATGGGCTCCGACCTGTTGTAACGCTTCGATCGGTTCACCCGTTCCGTAAAGGATCATGTTGGCGGGATCGAAGTTGATCTTCAGATTGTCTCGCCCGACCTGTTGGATGAACTCAAGCAATCCATCAGCCGTTTCTTGTCCAGTTTCGAGGTGTAGGTATTGTTCGTTGGCCTGGCAGTGATCACACAGTTGTTGTGTCACGGCGACGATTTCACGGTAGCCGTCATTGCTGGGGTCATGGGGAATGAACCCCAGGTGCAGGGCGACCGTGTCGCAGCCGAGCCACTTCGCAAAATCAGAGATCTCCATCATCTCTTTCAGCCGACCCGACCGAGACGCCTCGGGTACCAATCCGACGGTTTGGACGACGGTCGGAATATCTGCATAGCTTTCCCCCTCAAATCCACCGAATACGGCGGTGCAGCGGACGCCCATTTCATCCATCTGAGCACGAAAGGTCTCGGCCGCCGCCTGATTTCGTTTGTCGGGATGCGGGGCATGTAATTGAATGGTTGGGACTTTTAAGTCAGCGATCACATCCCAAGCGACTCCGAGGCCCGCGTCAATCGAAGCAAAAACACCAATCGGCCAAGCATCCATCGTTTTACCCATCTGGATTGAGGGACGAACCATTTAAAGACTGTCGATCACTAAGGTAACGGATTGGAATGCGCATCGAACACCACCCCCGTTGAACCTGCACTGAACCGAACCGCTTATGAGTGGTGAGATCGATAGGTCGGCTCACTTTATTTCCGGCGGATTCGGTAGTTGGGAGCCCGATCTCTTGGGCGTCGCAAGGATCAGATCCGCTTTGCGTACCGACGGAATCTCATCACCGGCCGAATCTCATCAATCTGGATTGTCATGCGGCAGCAGGCAGGGATGCCGATCGTCGCCGCTGCATTTCAACTGATTGGGTGGGCTGACGCGGTGGGCTGACGAGGTGGGCTGACGAGGTGGGCTGAGCGGGAGGAGCACGTGGTGTCCGCCGCGAGATCGCGTCAGCCTCAGTCCATTTCCCAGCGAACTGCCAGGACCCGAGCGGCCAATAGCATCACGATTCCACTGATGAGCAAGACTGCCAATTGCGGTGCCAACGCTTCGACAGGAAGTTCTCGCCAAAAGACCTTATCGAATCCGTCTAAGGCCCAAGCATTGAAGGTACACAACCCATATTGCTGTAAATTTTCGCTCATGACGTAGCGTGGCACCATTGATCCGCCCAGTGCACTCATCGTCAGGACGAGGACCACGGAGATACCGCTCAATTGTCCGCGTGTGCGGCATGCCGTTGCCAGGAATAGACCGAACGCCGATGCTGCCAACGCGGTGACCAGGGTCATGATCAGAAAACCGTCGAAGTGTCCAATCAAGTCGACACCGAAAACGAGTTGCGCCCAGGCAAACATGACCAGCATCTGAAGCGTTCCGATGGCAGTCATATAAAACCACTTCCCAAGGAGCAGTTGATCCATCGTCAGTCGTGTGGAGAGCAGTCGTTCGAGCGTCTGGTTTTCACGTTCCTCGAGCAGAGCACCGCCACCGCCGGTGGCCCCAAACAACAAGAACATGACTGCGATTCCGGCGGCGTACATGCTGACGACCGGATTCGATTTGCCTTCGCCGATTACATCGACCACTTGGACAGGATTCGCCATCGATCGATCATTTGGGAGGGGGCCTGCGGCACCTGGAGGGATGTTGGTTGCAGCGAAGCGAATGCTTTGCTGCTGTTGTGCAACCTTGGCCTGCACAATCGATTCGGTGACGATCGCAGTGACGAGTTGCGCAGCGACTTGGTCGGATGAATCGGTCAGCAATTCCACCGCGACACTATCGCCCTCTTGTTTCAGAATCATCGCCATGCCAACGCTACCGCGACGAACCAATTGCTTTGCTTCTTCCGTGCTCAGGTTCGTTTCAGACGGCGAACGCATGAAACGCAGTCCTGGGTTTTCCGTCAGATCGTTGACCAACGCACGACTGATCTCCGAATCCCATTGGTCCAACGCGATGACTTTGATCTTCGGGGTGGTGCCAATGCCCACTCCTCCGCCAAAAATCACAGCAAAGATACTGAAGAATGCAATGGGCACGATGAACGTCAGCAGCAACTCCATGGGGTTATGAAGCAGTCGGCGCACATTGACTTGCCAAACGGTCCAGATCATTTGGCGTTCCTGTTAGACGTGGTATGCCTCAATCCCATCCCTCTGATCCTGTCGGGTTCATCCGTCGCGTAGTTCATTGCCAGTCAGGTGCAAGAAGACGTGTTGCAGCGAGGGCGCATGGACTTCGACATCCGAGACGTCGTATCCATTTTGTCGTACGGAGTGCAGCAAGTCGGTGAGGTGGTGCGAAACATCGTCAATTCGGGTGGTGACCACATCCTTGCCCGTTTCTCCCAAAGGCTCGCCGGAGAGATGGTTTTGCATCTTCAGCGGTCCCTTCAGCGGGCGATCGACGCGAATCTTGACTAATCGAGAGGCTCCCACCGATTGTTCCACCAGCTGATCCTTACTTCCATCCGCAATGATGCGGCCCTGGTCGACAATCACAATCCGATCGCTTTGCTGTTCAGCTTCATCCAGTTGATGCGTTGTCAGCAGAATCGTGGTTCCCGCATCGCGAAGTTCTGCGAGCATGCGAAAAATGCGTTGCCGACTTTGGGGGTCGACACCGACGGTCGGTTCATCGAGCAACAGAATTTGCGGTGAGTGCATGACTCCGCAGGCCAAGTTGACTCGCCGCTTCATACCTCCCGAGAAGAATCCGACCAAATCCCGTGCTCGTTTTTCTAAGCCTGTCCATTTCAATGCCCAGCCAACTCGCTCTCGCGATGCTCGACGGGAAAGGCCGTTGAAGCGGGCAAAGGCGTATAAGTTTTCTTTGGTTGTCAGATCGCCATACAGCGCGATTTCTTGGGGGACCAATCCTAAGGCACTTCGAATTCCCTCGGTTTCAATCGGGTGACCGAGGATTTGCATCGAGCCGCGGTCCAGTCGGGTCAGTCCGCTAATGCAGCGGATCAGCGTTGTTTTACCCGCCCCATTGGGGCCCAGCAGTGCGACCGCTTCACCGCCACGCAGCGCCAGCGACACCGAGTCGATTGCGCGCAGGGAACCGAACGACTTTTCGACGTCGCGTAGTTCGAGGACCGGTGGTTCGTGATGGGCTGCGGTCAAAATTTCATCCGTGAAGAGACTTGGCAGATACCGTGCCCTACCCTCCTCTTTTTCAAAGGTTCATCGCTAGGCTGATTTTTTGAAAATGTTGCCGATCGACGAAGCCCAAGTTGGTTTGACAAGAGTGTCGATTTTGCTGCGTTTGCACGTGTTCGATCTGCTCAATCGAAGGTCACACAGCCGGAACGTAAAAATGGGGTATCTGGGCGGGCTTTGCCGAATGGTCCAGTTGTTCTTCGTTAATGCGGTCGGGTTGGCCGAAACAACACAGAGACTGTGGATCAGGTGGATCAAGTTTCTGGATTTCTGAGGTTCTCTGCTGTGCCCCATGTTTCGTCCCATCAAGCATCAAGTGAAAACACCGACATCATTGCTGAGATTGTTGGGATTTGGCGGTTAGGTGAGTCCTTGCATCAGAGTTCGACGGCAACCCTGTCGCTTGCCCAGCCAGCCGACGCGGTGGGGAGTCCGCGTTGGGATTATGTGATCAAGCGAGCGGCCGGCGAGCCCGGCGAGCTAGAGCCACGTCAGCAGATCCTACGATTCATCGCTGCCGCGGCTGGGATTGAGCATCCGAATTTGGTGCCGGTTCTCGATGCGTCGACCACCGCGTCAGCACCCTATCTGGTCATGCCGCGTCTGGAAGGTGCCTCGATGGAGAGTCACTTGTTATCAGATGCACGCAAGCAGTTGCCAGTCGCGCTTTGGCTCGTCCGCCAGATTGCTCAGGGTCTCGAGGCACTGCATGAAAGCGGTTGGATTCATGGTGACATCAAACCAGCCAATGCAATCGTTGGCCCCAGTGGACACGTCACGCTGGTTGATCTGGGATTCGCAACTCGCATTCACACAGTGGCCAAGCACCATTATCGGGGAACGCCTGCTTATTCTGCGCCGGAAGCGTTATCGGGAGAGATGGCGGCGATTCCCGCCATGGATATTTTTTCCTTGGGCAGGCTGTTATGGCAGTGGATGACTCGGACTCAACCCGCCAGCCAGGAAGTGCTCGAGCCGGTTGCCGATCTGGTGCAGGAGATGATTTGTCCAGATGCCGATGTTCGGCCCACCGCAGGCGACGTTTCGAATCGCTTGCTGCGGCTAGAGATCGAAACGCTTGGGCGGCATATTGGTCCCGGTCGCGCCGCCGCCTAAACGTGAGTGTTGGCTGACCAGAGTTGCTTACAGGAATTCGTTGGTGAAGCAGTCTTGTGGTTTGACTTTTCCCGACAGCTCCGGATCCAGTCGATCCATCTGTTCGACAAGCGTGGTCCAGCGGTCCGTCGACATCAGACCGACTTGTTCAATGTCCATTTCTTCGGGCAGAGCTAACGTGCGAAGTCCGGCGGCTCCGAATTCAAGAGCTTCGGCGGTCATGCCATGCTCGTTGGCCGCCAGTATTGCCTCATTGCCCAGCTTGGGGTCGAGAAGATAATTCTTCCACCCGATTCGCGTTGCCTGGACAAACCGACGCACTCTTTCAGGATCGTTTCGGATCATATCTCCCGAAGTGATCAAGACACTCGAGTAGGGGTTCCAGCCAAGGTCACTTACCATCAGCACACGAACCTCAACTCCTTCTTGCTGAGCCAAGAGTGGTTCGGCGAACGAGTAGGCTTGGACCCCGACTTTGCGGTCGGCGACCAGCGGAGCAACACTTCCTTGATAAGGCACTTCTTGAACCCCATTCAAGAGCCCCTTGCCCCGCATGAATTCGACAAACAGTCGGCCCGGTTGCAGCTGCAATGTCATGCCGGCTAAGCCTTCAAAGGATTCTGCGCCACTTGCTTTTTGCACCAAAATACAGCGGGGGCTGTTTTGCATGGCGGCTAAGACGGCAACGATGTCCATGCCTTGCCGCCGGGCCAGCACAACATCATCGGCATTGGCAAATCCAAAATCGCATCTTCCCAATTCAAGCTGTGGGGCGACCGCCGCAACATTGCCGCCAGACTTGATTTCAACTTGCAACGCAGCATCCGAATAGGTCTGATCGGCAGCCGCTTGGTAGACACCGCCATGTTCGGACTCGGGATACCAATTCAACTGGACCCGAATCGGTGCCCCGTTGGATTGGTTACCAGCGGCGGGATTCGGCGACGTGGCCGGGTCGGACGAGTTACAACCGACCAACAGCAATAGAAAAACAGTGCAAATGTGTTTGTATGACATGTCTCTTAGCATAGCGTTCGAGACAAACCGGCGGCAGTCTGGGAACGCCAAACTGTAAGTGTTCACCGCCAAACTGTGAATGTTCAAACACCGTCTGTGGTTCTGGCATATGAAAAATCTTACTCGAACTCGTCCAAATACGATGGATCGCCACGACGACCGTATGCAACAGACGACCGGTGGTCCGTTTTCAAAAATGGATGCCCAATTCCCGCTGATCCGAATTCCGGTTTCCGCTGATCCGGAACGAAATTCAACAACAGCTGATCGAGGCTGTTTCAGGCGGATGTCCAACGTTTCAGCAGAAATCCGGTCAGCAGCTGAATGACGCCGTAGATGACTAATCCTAACAATGCGGAGGCAAACACTGCGGCGATCAGCGCATCTGTTTTCATCAACGCCTGCCATCCCATCATCAGCGTTCCCAATCCGGGGTCGCTGGTTGCATCGCCAATAAAAAATTCAGCCACAATCGCCCCGATGACCGCCAGTCCAGAACTGGTTCGAACACCGACCATCAAGTGCGGGATGGCGGAAGGAATCTGCAATCGCCAAAGTCTTTGCCACCGGTTGGCGCCGTAGAGTCGGAACAGGTCAGATGCTTCTCGACTGGCCGACAACAAGCCGGCTGTCACGCTGTTGACGATCGGAAAAAAACACACAATCACGGTCACGATGATTACGGTGCGGAAGCGGTAGCCACTCCAAATAATCAACAGCGGAGCGATGGCCACGATTGGAACGGTTTGCAGCAGCACGACGTAGGGGAACAGTGCCAAACGCAGTTTCTTGGATTGACTGAACAAGATAGCCAGCAAGGAACCAAGAATTACCGCTGCGATCAGTCCGGCGACAGCGGCAAACCCGGTACCAATGATGCCCCGCAGTAATGTTCCGCGATGGCTCATGACTGCCGCCCAGCATTGGCGAGGGGTAGGCAGTAATGCCTTGGGCAGATCAAAGCGGTCGATCGCCAATTGCCAAATCAGGCCGGCAATCAGGGCAACTCCCGTCACCATGGCGACGCTGACCAAGGGTTCGGTGATGCTTCGGCGTGATGCCACCATCAGTCATCACCTTTCAATCGCTGTGTCACACATCCGTAGAATTTTCCGAATTCAGGTGTCGTTCTTAACTCCGGATCGCGAGGCCAGGGTAATGGGTTGTCCAGAACGTTCACCAGTTTTCCATGTTGCATCACGGCGACCTGGTGAGTCAGCAGGATCGATTCTGCAATGTTATGAGTCACCATGACGGCGGTAAACCGTTCGGCCTGCCAAAGCTCTAGCAACAACTCACCAAGTTGTGATCGCAGCATGTCGTCCAAAGCCGCGAATGGTTCATCCAACAGTAGCACCTGCGGACGTGTTACCAAAGCTCGGGCGATCGAAACTCGCATTTTCATCCCACCGGAAAGTTGTCGGGGGAATCGATCCATCGCATGGGCCAAACCGACCGTTTCGAGCAGTGATTCGGCGCGTGTCCGCCGTTCCTGTTTGGGACACTGTGTCAATTGCAGGGGCAGCAAGACATTTTCAAGGGCCGTTCTCCAGGGCAACAGCGTCGGTTGCTGAAATACCAGCGAGATGTTGCCATGGTTAGCCGGCACAGGCGGGTCAAGCGTGACCTCTCCGTCACTAGCCGCCTGCAGTCCAGCCATGCAACGCAGTAAGGTTGTTTTGCCGCATCCGCTCGGCCCGATGAGTGAAATGATCTCACCCGCCCCGACGGTTAGATCGACGGCGTCTACAGCTTTTACTCCGCCAGCGAAGGCAACCGACAATGATCGGCAGTGGATCGACGACGCACGTTGTTCAATATCCGCACTCAACGCTTCACCCAAGCGGGATGGAAAAATGGTCGGCCGTTGATGCCTGCGATGTGTTTTCTGTTGAGGGTTGCATCGCGGTCGTTTGGTATTCGGTCGCGTGAACCAGCGGGAGACCACTGAGCTTGGCAAGAATGGCAACGTGGTCTGCGGTTTTCAGCACGCCACGTTTGCCCGTCAGTTTAGCTTGCCATGCGGAGTTCGCATTAGGGCTCTTCGGCTCGTTTGGCAGTCTCACCCAAATTATCACCCGGTTCAAGGGTGAAGCGAATCTCATCCGCTTCGAAGGTAACGTACTGCGGAGTCGCTTCCACAACGGAACCTTTCAGGCGGCCAATCTCAAACTCGTCACCAAGCCTCAGTTTGACCGTCTTTGATTTTGTGCGAACGTTCAGCCAAGCGGTCGTTTCGTTTCGGCCTTGAACCAAGGCCGTCAGCACCGTTTGATTGGAATCGTCAAAGGCCAGTTTCGGCGTGGGTGCGGGTGGTGGTGGTGGTGGATCAACCACGCGAACGCTCAGCTTCTGCTCGGTGGTTCGACGGGGGAAGCCGCTGTCGATAGCGCGAATCAGAACCTCGAATTCACTTTTTTCGTTGCTCATGATTCGCAGCGTTCCACTCCGTTCATCCAAACGGACTCCCTCGGGCGGGTCTTCAGCAAATTCATAGCGGATCTGGTGGCCTTCAGGATCACGGAATGGCAGCGAGGCTGGTGATTCTCGCCCGACGATTGCTTCGATCTCCGACCTGCCATCGAACCGTGGTGCACCGTTCGGTGGCTCGAAGAAGTTGCGATTTAAGATTTGCTCTTTATACGCTTCTAGATCCGAATCGACTTTCCAGGAGGGATCTGCTCTTTCTGGGATGTCGTTGGGAGCACTTAACAAAGCGATGGCGTCAACCGAGAATTCGAGCCGGAAACTTCCTTCTTTGGTCGGTTGCACTGAGACATCGCGAATTCGATGCAGGTAATCCTTCGCGTAGAAATCATGCAACAGAGCGATGAACTGTGAAACGCTTGAGTCGCCTTGGATCCGGAAGTCGATTTGTTGGTATAGACCGCCGATTGCACGCGAACTATTTCGGTCAACCGTTGCTTTGTTCAGATCGTTTTCTTGGACCCAATCGAGCAGCCATTGTTGATAGTCACTCGCAGCCTGCTCGGGATTGCCTGGCAGCGAACGAATCATATATTCGCCCATTTGACGGTTGGCATATTCACCCTGCAAAACTTGCTCGCTTAACCGCGTTTGTTCTTGCGTCAACGAGGTGATTTGATTGGTTCGCAGCCGAACCGACGATTGATATTTACCGAACGCCCAGTTCAGGACGACGGCGGCCATCAGGCCGCCGATTGCAATAGCGAGGAATCTTTCGCGTTGGTTCATGATTGCACCTCCGATTTCAGTTGGCCGACCAATTCTTCGGCATCTTTTGCCGGTTGCTCGGTCTCGGTTTCATCGTCCGATTCGGATTCGGATTCGGATTCGGTTTGTTCTGTTGATTCGGATTCAGCGGACTCGCCAGCTGCCGGTTCCATTTCCGTTGGCGGAGGTTGATCAGTAGATCCATCCTCTGCCTCCGTTTCTGATGGCTCGTTTGGTGAATCGTCCTCGCCATCGGTCGTGGCGTCATCGGTCGTGGCGTCATCGGCCTCGGCAGCTTCTTCACTCGCCTCGGTTGCTTCATCCGCTTCAGCGGCTTCACCTGCCTTGTCTTCGGCAGATTCATCTTCGGCAGCTTCAGCCGATGTTTGGGCTGCTTTCTCGCTTGCCAATAGGGTTGCGATCGCTTCGTACCGTTCGTTTCGGATGCTTTCCGGTGTGATGGCGATCGTTTCCACAAAGCCCCAGCCGTAGGCGTCGTTGGTCGCTTTTTCGCTGGCTCCGTCTCCGGCAACCCGATGGTTTTCGTCTCGGAGTGATTGCTCAAGTTTGTCAATCACTGCTGGTTCGGTCACGGCACCTTCCAGGGTGATGACCCCACCGCCGCTCCGAGTGTTCGAGGAAGCAGAGATTCCACGAACGATGAGTTCTTCGGAGGCTGGGATCGTGATCGCCATGCGGCGGAGTTCATTCAACCAATTGACATCCCCATCGAGGTAGGCGTCGATCTTCTCGGTTCGCTGAACGCTTTCATTCGCGGTGTCAACCTCCGACTTCATGGTTGCATTCGACGATTTCAGATCAGCAATTTGCTGGTCCAATCCTCTCAGTTGAAAGTAGATGGCGAACGCGATCAGCGCGACCGCGGCGATCGGGACGCCAATCAGGACAGCCTTGCGGTACGGGTTGGGGACTTCCTCCACTTTCTTTCGTGGGTTGAGGAAGTCGATCAGCAGATTTTCATCATTTTCATCCGCTGCCAGCAGACCGATCAATGGTGCCAAACGTCCGACGTGTTCGGGGAGTTCAGCCTGCAGTTTTCGATCGACGTCGACCAGCGTGAATGGGTCGAGGGCATGAACT
Organism: Rubripirellula sp.; assembly: GCA_029245125.1. Taxonomy (GTDB): domain Bacteria; phylum Planctomycetota; class Planctomycetia; order Pirellulales; family Pirellulaceae; genus Rubripirellula. The sequence goes on along the minus strand of JAQWPZ010000228.1, from coordinate 40,585 downwards.
TTCGCGCCGGATGCGTCGGCCAGCATTTGCACATCGTCGGTGTGGACAGATTCTTTACCCCACAGAACGACTGAGTCGAGCGAGCCGGTGGATCCGCAGGCAACTAGACTTCGTTTTAGTTCGCCACCCAGTGCACGAGCTCGTCCAGCGACGGTGGTTGGCATCCGGACTGTTCTTACGAAGATGACCCGGCCTTGTCTTGCGACGACGATTTCTGCGTCATCCGAAAGCAAGTCGATTAACACGGTGTCTTGCTTGGTCTTGCTGCTGTGATGAGTCAGGTACAGCGCTGCAGCAGACAGTGGCCGTAGGGCGACACGTTCGATTGGGACATCTGCCTGCTGGCCGAGGGAGTGAATCTCTTTCAGACTCGCGGGGGTCACGGCCGCCGCGATCATTTCCACTCCGTCCTCTTTCCGGTTGGTGACCAAATAGTCGACCGTCGCATTCTCGCCAGCCGAGGCGAAGCTGCGGATTGCTTGAAAGCGGACCATGTCCGGGAGTTCGTCGTCCGGCACCGGCGGCAGTTGTAGCTCCCGCAATTCTGCCTGGCCGCGGCCGATCGCAACCAGTGTCGGTGTTTCCTGCAGGCCTCGTGATGTGATGGCGGACCGCAGTGTCGATTGAATGCCCGCATCGGTGATCGGGATCACGGCTACATCGGTGACCTTCACGCTGCGCCCGCTGCACTGAGCAGCGACCAAGCGAAGTTCTCCCTCGTCCCAATCGATTGCAAGTTTCTTTGCCATAATTTTTCGCTTTGATCGTGTCGGGTGGGTTGCCCAGACGGTTGGATCCAAAAGGTGTGGGGTTTTTCCGGTGTTACCGCATCAAGGTCGAAATGATTTTCATTGTGTTAGTTCCACAGGCATTCGCAGGCCGAGGACAGACAGGTCGAATCCCCGACCCAAATGTGTCAGGTCTCTCCAGGCAACGACTTTGGGGTTCACCGTCGTTGCGTTGATGATGACTTCGGCTCGGTGAGCCGCTCCGCTGGTTTCGAAATAGCCGACGACTTGGGCACGATAGACGTCCCCACCGCCTGACAGCAGTGGAACCAACAATCGCATCTCATCGAGCGTCACAAGTCCCTCGGTCAGCAACCATGTTTCGTAATCGCGGTTTGGATCGTCAGATTCGGCCTCGCGATTCTCCAGAATCGCTTGCATGACTTCCTCACTCAGCATCGGGATGCCATAGAGTAATTCGGCCGGGCACTCATTTACATTAATCCGGCCTGGCATCACTGGCGACTCTTGAGTCGTCAAAGCATCCATCAAAATCGGCATGTAAATCGACATCGAGATCGGATCGGCTGGAAACGGCGAGGTGTAACTGGTGGCATTGTTCCCGTTGCCGATGGTGACAGTGGATCCAACGAGGTCCAAAATCTGAGTCACCGAGGTCCCGCCACCAGCGGTCAGGTCCATGCTCTGAATCACATCAGGTGTCCAGGCACCCCCACTTTTGGCCGCTGTCGCCGTGTTGCCATTGCCGATGTTGGCAAGCGCCGAAGCGGCGGAGGTGGATTGGCCTCCGTACCGATAAGCAACGACGTAACTGGCGTACAAATCATTTCCCAAGCCTTCGAGCAAATCCTCGTATAGGATTTCCAAGTCATCTTGGTTCACGAAGACTCGGGGAGTGCCGTCTTTCCGCCTATTCGCTTCGGCGCCGTGGACGGTCAAATACGACGCCCAACCGAGGGCACCGGGAGTATCCACCGTGATCCCGAACCGCTGTTGCTCGTCGGGATCAATCACTCCATTTCGATTGACGTCGGCGCCAAACAACAGCGTGGGCGTGACGCCGCGAACCAACAACAACTCTTCAACGCTCTGCAGCGGGCCGTTGTTGGGCTCGTATGGAGTGGGCAGAGTGCTGTAGTACTCAATTTCCGCACCGTAAGGGCGGGGTTCTTCGTCTTCATCCAACCAATCAAGAATGGCATCGGCGATGTCCTCTGTCATGCCCGGCAGGGCGAGCAGCAGAGTGACTGCAATGTTGTCGGAACTCAATGTTTCGTCGGTGTCCTCGCTCGTCGCGCTGGCGAGGGTGAGCAGTCCGGAAAGTGCCTCGGAGTTTTCTTCCAGAACCGTTAGCGTGTTGATGTTCAGTCGAGCCGATTCGTCTTGCAGTCCGAAGCGAATCCCACCGTATGATCCGGTTTCACTTAAGGCAGGAGCAATGACCGTAAAATTGGAGGGGTTCAAGGCGTCGTCACCGGCATAGGTAGTGACCGCCTGAAACAATTGCGGGTTGTTGTAAACTCCGCCAAAGTCGACCCGCATGTCTGGTGGTTGAGCCAGCATCAAACGAATCGATTCGCTGGCCGATTCAACGTTGACTCTGGCTTGCACCAAGTCGCCGGTGAGATAAGCCGAATCGTCGTAGGCAAGCATCAATTCGGTGAACGAGTAAACCGCCATGGTGGCGACCGTGATCACGATCAATACCAAAACCAAAAAGATGCCAGCGCGTTGTCGTCGCATCGTCGAGATCATATTCCTGTCTCCGACAAGTCTTCTTCCTCTTCCACGATCATCTTTGCCATCGGCAAACGGACGATATGTTTGAATGTTCGCAGCGTCTCGCTGGTGGCGGTGCTGGTGGCTTCGACACGAGGGTCGGCCATGTACAACGTGATTTGAATCGCGAGAGGCAATTCCCCGTAGTCATCACTGCTCCATTCGAGTTGCCAGGTCAGGCCATCCCAATACTGAAACTCGATGCCTTGGATTTCCGGTGCGAGCAATTCGCCGGTTTGGTTGAGGGTTATCAAATTACCGTTGGTGGACGCATATGCCGTGGCGGCCCGATCAAGCGAGCGTCGTACCAGACCACCAGCAGCTTGCGTGTCGGCGAGTGTGGTGTCGTCAGGTAACAGTTGTTGAAGGGGATCTTGAACACCGCCGAGGGTGTCCGCCTCTTGGACGAAGTAAGCAACAGTCTTGATGTCACTTGGCACATCATCGATCTCGGTGTTCGAACCGTCGAGCAAAGCAACGTACTCTTCCAAGCGAGGCAAGCGGCTCAGGTCGAGTTGGATTTGATATTGGTTGCCAATCAATCCGGGCGTTTCAAGCACCGCGACTCCAGCTTGCAAGTCAAGCGTTTCAGTTGTATCGGTGATGATTGTTTCAGGCTCATCTGCGATTCCAGCGGCTGCCAAATCTTCCGCTGACGCGTCACCTGTGGGGGCCTCGTCGCCACCGGTGATGGAGCCCGTCGCGGCTAGTAGCTCAGCCAATGGTGCGGTGTCGACCGGTTCGGTGTGAAGGGTGGCTCTCAAGTCGTCTTCGAGCATCTGCATGACCGCTGCCGCCAATTGGGTTTGGCGAATATCTAAGTCGCGGACATTCATGTCACGGGCGTAGAACTGCATTGCCCCGCCAACCAACGCCATCAACACGACCGACATCGATAGGGTCAGTATCAATTCCAACAACGTAAACGCGGATGATCGGGTGGTGCGACGCATTAGGTAGTTTCTCCTGCAGCCGCTTCTTCCTGAGCTGCTTTCTCCTCGGCTTCCGCTTCTTCGAGCCCTAACGCGGGGTCGATCATCCAGCGAACAAGTGAGTATTGGGCGATCGGCGGTCCACCATCGGGATTGTCAGCCACAACGAACACGCGAATGACAAGCAAGCCATCGAGTTGCCCCGGTTGGACTTCAACACTGTAGGAAAAAGGAGTTAGGGACTCGGAGTCAAAGGATTCCAGTGGACTCAAGGGAATCGGGACTGGAGCGATTAAATTCGCTTTCGAATCGAGTAAGACTTCCGACAGCTTGGCTTGGCAAAGCAGGCGAGCGACCGACAAATCTCGCGCTTCACGTGCCGAAGATACGCCGGTGTTGGCGATTGAGCTAAGGATCGCCAGTGATCCACCGAGGATCGCCAACGCTAGCAAAATTTCGAGTAGCGAAAATCCAGATCGTGATGGAACTCTCATGGTGCGAGCACCTCGCTGACCGTGACGTCACCGGTGATCCCGCGGATCTGGACGACGACTTTGCCGTACGTCTCGTCGATCAAAGTGATGGCTGCGGTGCTCGTCGACCCGTCAGGGTAAAACAGGACTGGCCGACTCCAGCCCTGACCCTGGTTTGATTGATTCAGTTGCTCGATTTCCATCGACCGGGCTGCCGACGCGACGCCCACTGCCTGGATCGAAATCCCGTCCGGCAATTCAATCGTTTCGTCCGCCTCTTCATCGACTTCGATTGTCGTCATCACGCCCTGCGCCGCACCGGTCAGCAAACTCTGTTGGGAACCGGTCTGGTCAATCGCTTCGGTGGAATCGGCAATTGAGTAGAACGGTTTGATCCGGAATGTGTTGCCTTCGATCATGCCGTCTATCATCATCACGCGACCTTGACGCATCGCGTCGACTCGCAGACTGGTCATTTCAGCACGAAGTTGATCTCCGGCGCGAACCAACCGACGGTCGCCCAGCAGCATGCCTGCTTGCGGCAGCGCTATCGCGGCGATCGCAGCCAACATCGAAATTGTCAGCAGCAGTTCGAGCAGGGTAAATGCAGAGCGGCGTGACACGGGCACCAACCAACAAGGGTAGGAAACGTTAAGTTTACGCAATCAGGAATCCACTCCATCGGCCGGAGCGAAATCTCCACTGACTTCCCACCCGCGTTCCGTCACGATTCGTCTCAGCTGCCTTCAACGATGATGTCGTCGTCGGTGTTGACTTGGCCATCTACTCCGCCGCTGCGGATCTCGTAGGTATTCCCATTGACGGAATAGATCAGCTGATTTTCCCATGCGTCAGTCGGGATTTCGGTGATGATCGGGGCGACCCACTTCGCCTTTTTTGCGGAGTCACTCGGTCCATCTCGCAATGCCTCGAGCGACTCGGGCAAACTATTCATGCGGATCTGAAACTGAGTGATGTTGCTTTTCAGCCCGTTCAACTGTGCTTTGGTCGCGTTGATCTTCGCTTCTGTTTGGGCACCACCGATGTTGACAGTAACAATGCCACCAATCACGACGAGGATGGCCAACACCAACAAGAGCTCGAGGAGCGTAAAACCAGCGGTTCGCGGTTTTCGGGAGCGGGGGTTTCGGTTGAAGCGGCGATTTCGCATGGCGGTTCGGGAGAGTGTTCGAGTGGGTCTTGGAGATGGAGGGGAAAGGCCCAGGCCTAGTGTTAATAACCAGGGCTGCCCAGGAAAGTTTCGCGTGTTGGCAAGAGGAATGACTTTCATCAGCCCGGCTCGCCAACCATTTGCCGCATTATATTCACTCTTCCAAAGTTTCCATTGGGTCTCTCACAGATTCTGCCAGAGTTGAAAAATCGTTAGGAACAAGCCGTTTCCTGGACTCCCCTCTGGGGAAGGATAAGGCTCGGCTTGGCGACGCGATGAGTTTCCTTCGGCCCGTACGCGGATTAGACAGTTTACCGCCTGTGGGCGTGACATCGGAGTCTACACAGTCGCTGGCCTTCAACGGAAACCTGGCCTTCAACGGAAATCTGGCCTTCAACGGAAGCAAAAGGCTGGCTGATGGAACGGATCAGAACCTGGATGTGGTCTTTTGCACTCATGGAACCCGATTCTCCTTCCCTTGTTCGTCGTGTTCCGGACGGAGATTTTTCTGTTGCGAGCTCATCTTGCTCCGGCCCAAACCCGTTTTTGACCCGATCCCGACCGGTTTTCCAGGAACATCGAGCGATTTTTCCGGGTTATCGGCTGGTGTCACGGGGCCAAAACGGGGCGATCTTGGGCAGAAAACAGCGATAACCGTCAAAAGTCGGAGAAATAGACCGTCGGTAACTCTTTTATGTTCGTTCGCCAGTAGAATTCACGATCTCAGTGAATAGTCTATGGGAACGGTCCTTCGCCTCCCCTAGAAGCCTGGCCGCGTCCTCTTTTCACTCTGTTTGCTCCTCCACCCCCCAGAATTTTAACCATGGTGGCACGCGACGATTCCGTCATTCGCGGCAGCTTGATTGCCAGCTTGATTTTCCTGGTCCTCTCGCTCGCTCTTAACTTCTTCCTGTGGCAGTCGTCCAACACGCAGTCCCAGGAGGCAACTTCGGCAAAAGCACAATACCAAACCGTTCAGGGCAACCTGCGGACATTGGAAACGCAGGCTTCTCGCATGAAGGCGATGCTCGGTGTGGGTGGCTTCACCCAGGCTGAGATCGACGAAATGAAAGAGAACACCAGCAGCGATCCTGAAATGCAGGCGATTGAGGAGCAGTTCACCAAGGACATGTCCTACTTCGGAACTGACATCGAAGCTCAAAACCAGAACTACCCCGCCCTGCCGGAGTATTTGGTCAACGCGATTCGCGATCGAAATGTTCAGTATCGAACGGCTCGCGAGGAAGCAACCAAAATTCGCACCGATGCCGATGCCGACATCGCCAATGCCCGAACGCAGCAGCAAATGGCAGAGCAGCAACGTGACGATTCGAATAAGAAGCTCGTCACTCTGAGCGATCAGTTTGACGAGGATCGCGCACGAATGAATAAGGAGAAAGAGGACACGCGAGACCAGTTGGCCAAGACGGTATTGGAATTCAACCAATTCCGAACAAAGAAGAACGATGAAACGACCCGACTGACACAACGGTCACGCCAATTGCAGGGAACGATTGATACTCAGAAGTTAGAACTCAATCGCTACCGAGCAGACAAATTTGAAACCACCCAGGGCGAGATCCGGTACGTGATCCGGGGCGGTAACATCACAAACATCAACCTCGGCTCGGCAGACGCCTTGCGACCGGGAGTGACCTTTGGAGTAATCGACGGAGACGAAACTCGCCTTCAAGATGCGAAGGTCAAAGCGACGATCCAAGTGACTTCGATCCTGGGGCCACACCTGGCTCAAGCCCGGGTCGTGGCACGGCCAGAGATTCGCAATCCAATCATCCCTGGCGACAAAGTTTATTCGCCATTCTGGGCACCTGGCCGAGTGGTCAAGATCGCTCTGGCGGGTGACATCGACGTCGACGGCGATAGCCGAGCCGACAACGATGCGATCAAGGGTCAAATTCAAGCGGCTGGAGCTGAAGTGGCTGCCGAGATTACTGCTAGCGGAGTCGTGACCGGAGATCTTGATGCCAGTATTCGCTTCCTTGTTGTGGGGGATCCCCTGATCCCGCCTGGTGCCGAGATGACTGATGCTCAGGCCCGACAAGTGGCGGCGATGGGATCGGTCAAGGCGAAGGCTGCGGAACTTGGACTGACTGTGATTCCGGCTTGGAAGTTGCAAAATTATCTCCGCACTCTCGACGACACGTTGACTACCCCGCTCGGTTCCGCGGCGAAGGCATCTGACTTCCCCCCTGAGTCGGCCAACGGCATCAACTTCTCAAGACTGCCGACCGACGTTTCAGAGCTTTATCGGCGTCAGACCGACGGCATGCAGCAAGGCGGCGAAGTCTCGGACATTCTGCGTCCCTAATCGGATGCTTGGCTAAACCGGGCCCCGGTTGAAAGCGGGGCTCTGTTTAAAGCGGGGCTCTGATCAAAGCGGGGCCGTTTGGTCCGGAAGGCCACTGATTCTTGGGGCTTTCCTGGTTTGGCAGCGACTCGGCTTTCGCTGTCCAGGTTTCCTGGGAATGCCAGGGGGTTTGGTGTGGGCCACACAGTGTGTTTTCTCGCTGCTGGTGGCACAGCTCTTTCTCGCAAATCGTAACGAGTCACCGGCAACGACTCGTTTTTCCGGTTTTGCTGGCTAGCACAAAAACGGTGTTGGTGCGGTGCCCTGCAGGTCGAATTTGACCCGGTAGGATCGTCCCGCTTCCTTGTGCCCCGGTGTTGCCGTGCCAACCGTTTCAAATTCCCAACGAGCTCATTCCCGCGGCATCCCTCGTCGCTTCGAAAATCGTGCCAGTGAGGCTGCTGCCAGGGTAATGAGCGAGACAGCGCATGATCTGCGCGCTCCATTGACCACGATTCGAGAATCCGTGCGGATCGTTCGTGATGGAGATCTGGGGGATGTCACTCCTGGGCAAGTCATCTGTCTCGATTCGGCCATCGATCAGTGCCATTGCATGGAGCAGATGATTAACGACATGGTGCAGGTCGAGCGATTGCGGACGGGGACACCGCGAGTGCAACGGCAATGGGTCACCGTGCAAACAGTACGTAAATCGATTGACGAAACACTCAGGCCGTGGGTGATGCCCCGCGAGATCGATGTGCTGTGGGATGGAGGCGATGATCCCAATGTCCGTGTCTTTGCTGATCCCGCGATGCTCCGCCGTCTGATTGTCAACTTGGTGACCAATGCGTTGCGAGTGACTCCCCAGTCCGGCCAAATTCTTATCCGCTTGCAAAAAATTGATTCGCTGTTTCTGCAATGGTCAGTTGTAGATGCGGGCAGGGGGCTTAGCCAACGAGAGTTGGCAACGATCGCCGACCGTCAAGTTTCATTTAGTGGCGGGGAAGGCTTGGGGTTGTCGATCTGCCGACAGCTCGCCGCTCTACATTTTTCGAAACTAAGGATTCAGTCGCGTTTGGGAAGTGGCACAGAGGTTAGTTTCCAAACCGCCGCAGCTGGTCCTCGCAGTGTCGGCGAATTGTGGTCACGGTGGCGGGTTGGTCAGCTGTCAACAGAGCGTGAGACTCAGCCGGTTCGGTCAAAGCGAATTCCTTCAAACTTAGCCGGCGATTCTGAACGGAATGTCCGTTTGGATTCGCCGTGCTGTCGTGTCGAACTCGATCACGAAGCGGTTCGCCCTCGATCTGAACGCGAGTTTGCTGCCGGTGGCGTTTCTGTTGGCGCGATGGTCAATCGCGAGGCAGCTGATCAGTTTGATAAATTTTTGCAGGGTCAATGTTACCTGTTCGACTTGATCTATCGGATTGATACACGACGATGGGTTTGGGTGATTGATGCCGATCAAGAGGCGATTCAAGAACGGATTGAATCGATCGCATCGGCCGCCGTAGCCACGTCCAGCCAATTGAGAATTGATTGGTCCGATCCACAAATGATCCCGGTCGATCCCAGGCGTTCGGTAAATCGTTTGACTGATTTGTTGGTGCGGGAAACGCTGTTTGCCGCCGCGACAGACCACGCGATGGATGCCAACGCGGTCCGTTTGGGAACCAAGCCGATCCAGCCTTCGAGCGTTGCTGCTGAGCGGTTGGATGAGGAGCTGATACGCTTGATTTCCGAGATGAAATCTCAAGCGGGTGATTTTCGGCAACAGGCAAAGAGTCTGGCTTACACGTAAGCCGGGAAATCTTGAGATCGTGAATTCGCACCCTGCGGATTGATCGCATTCACCTGTTTGGTATTCATGATTTCATCGCTCGGCGACGGGCGGCAATTCTTCGGACCGTCTCATCCATGAAGACGCCGAGTAGGATCACCAATCCGATAATGGTGAATTCCAATCGGTCGGCGATTTTGAGCAGCAAAATCAAGTTGTTCAACAGCATCATCACCGCCGTTCCGGCAATGACGCCGAAGATAGACCCTTCACCACCACGTAGGCTGCAGCCGCCGAGCACTGCCGCGGCGATCGCGTAGAGCTCAAAGAAGTTGCCGAAACTGGAGGGAGAGATCGAGCCCGAATCAAGGGCGAAGAGCATGCCGCCGACTCCCGCTGCAACCGTGCCAATCACATAAGCGAATACGGTGATTCGTTCGGTTCGAATCCCACTGTATCGGGCTGCTTCCTCGTTACTTCCCAGGGCCAGTAAATAGCGTCCCCAGATGGTGAGGTTTAAAAAGATGGCTGCGATTACTGCCACGACGATAAAGACAAAAAACGGATAGGGGATTCCGAAAGATTGTGGTCCATTTTCGCCAGCCCATTGGATCAGTGGCAACTTCCCGGATCCCAACGGGCTGAGCGTGTTTTGGTATTCAATCCCGAAGCCGACGGGATTGTCATTGACCAGCCATCGAGAGACACCACGGTAGATCAGCAATCCGCACAGGGTGACGACAAAGGGCTGCAGGCGGGCCCGTGTGACCAACAGACCATGGATGGCGCCCAGGCAACCAGTGATAGCGAGGACTGACAATATGGCCAGCGGAATCGGCATCCGTTGCTGCCGCTTCATCGGGATCGCCAGCCAATCGGTTGTGAAAATATCATTGAGAGGTTGTTTAGTGATCGCTGTTGTTTGGTCACCCTCCTCGGTTGCGGAAGCAACTTGCGCTTCGAGCAAACCCTTCGAAGTTGGGTGGACCAAAATCAGTCGGTCGCGGGCAGTGAGCTGAAAGGGGATCTCTCCGATTTTCAATGCATCCCCTGATGCGGCCGTGTTTTCGCCAAGGTTTGAACCGGGCGAGTAATCACTGACGCGAAAAGCCCGAGCAACCGTTCCTGATTGATCGTCTCGCTGCAGCGGTCCCTCGACGCCCAGCAGCGTCCCTAATTCGGTCGGTTTCCCTTCTTCGTCGGCGAGTTGCACGAGCTCGATGGATTGCACGGTCAGCACCGCTGGATCGCGGACTTGGAAGAGCCGGATCGGGTCACCCCGGCTAAACCGTTGGGACGCATCACCCCGCAAGATGACTGTTTTTTCGGCAGCATTTACACGATAGACATCGAAGGAATCGGCTGCGTTGTAATCGACTTGCAAGAAGATCCCCAGCAGGCAACCGGCCAAGCAGACCACCGAACCAACCGAGAGATCAATGCCACCGGTGATGATGACAAAGGCGACTCCGATGCCCAGCAAACCGTACATCGAGATTCGCCGCAGCAGATTTTCGATGTTGTTGGGCAGCAAGAAAGTGCTGTCGGAAACGGCGTACCATGGATCCGCTGTCATGAAGGCCATGAACAGAAAGAGAGCGACTAGCAGGCCGAAAATGCCAATGGACTTTGCGTTCATGTTGTTACCGTCGATTCGTCAGCGTTCAGATTGCCTGTTGCTCGTTGCATAATCGATTCTTCTGACAGTTCCGATCGCTGCAATTCTCCCGTGATTTTTCCCTCGTGCATCACGATTGCCCGATCACTCATTCCGATGACCTCTTCCATTTCGCTGGAGACGAAGAGGACGGCCATGCCCTGCTCGGCCAACGATTCCATCAGTTGGTAGATTTCTTGTTTTGCACCAACATCGATACCGCGCGTCGGTTCATCGAGCAGCAAGATCCTCGGTTTCATGGCGAGCCATTTACCGAGGACCACTTTTTGCTGGTTACCACCTGAGAGAAATCGGGCGATTTGTGATTCGTTCGGGGTTTTGATTCGCAGGTCGCGGATCATTTGTTGCGTATCTTCTTTTTCGACACTGCGATTCAGGAACCCACCCCGCAAACGGTTCTTGAACAAGCCAGCGAGCGAGACGTTGTTTCGCACGGTCATGTCGATTACCAGTCCATGCAGTTTTCGATCTTCGGGGACTAGAGCGATTCCCGCTGCGATGGCTGAGCGTGGTGAATCCAGTTCGATTTCTTTGCCGTCCATTTTGACGTGTCCCGAAACCGGCTGATCAATTCCGAAGATGGTCCGGAGCATCTCCGTTCGTCCGGCACCGACCAGCCCAGCAACTCCAACAATCTCTCCCGCGCGAAGTGAAAAAGATAATGGGTGAGCAGGCCAAGTTGGTGTGCGGAGACTATCGACCTCCAAGACGACGTCTCCGATTGGATGAGACGTTCGAGCATAAAATTGGGAAATGTCTCGGCCGACCATCAATCGAACCATATTGTCATGGCGGATCTCTTTGCGTTCGAGATCGCCCGCGTTCTTCCCATCGCGAAGCACTGCGACGCGGTCAGCCAATTCACGGACTTCCCCTAAACGGTGTGAAATGTAAATGATGCTGACACCTTTGGACCGCAGATCCTTGACGACTTCAAAGAGCTTCTCGGCTTCTCCCGCTGATAAGCTGGAGGTTGGTTCATCCATGATCAGGACGCGTGCATTGACCGACATGGCCTTGGCAATTTCGACCAGTTGTCGTTGCCCAATTGATAAATCACCGAGGGCGTCAGTCGCATCGATATCCAAGCCGATTTGCTGCAGCACCCGCTGTGCGTCGGCGTTGATCTGACGTCGGTCGATGATGCCAAAATGGGTCGGTTCGCGGCCCAGGTAAATGTTTGCACCCACCGGTAGATTCTCAGCCAGGTTCAATTCCTGGTGGATCAACGCGACACCCGACTGCAGTGCCGTTTTGACCGAATCGAGAACGACCGGTTTGCCATCGATATGGATCGCCCCGGAATCTGGCAATTGAACGCCCGCCAAAATCTTCATCAGTGTGCTTTTTCCGGCACCATTTTCACCAATCACAGCCAGCACTTCGCCTTCACCGAGCGTCAAACTGACTTCACTCAAAGCAAGAACGCCTGGGAACCGCTTGCTGACCTCGCGGACTTCAAGCAGTGGCGGTGGGGCGTCATCCATAGGAAGCGATTGGAAGAGAGTGGGGGAATAGCGGGTGGGCATGCCGCTTGAGCGGCCGTGGTGATGCAGATTTGTCGAATGTGGAGCCGTGTCTTCGCAGAGGCAAGAGGTCGAGTTATCGCGGGGAAGCTGGGATCTATTGGTAGCGGGTCGGCCGTCAATCACCCGCTGAGATCAGCAGGCGACCACCCGCTGAGGTTCGATTGGAACATTTCGCAGGCGATGCTCGGCGGTTGTCTCACCGCCGCTGGGATCGCTCGCGGTTGGTGCCTACTGACCTTTCTTGGTCCGCAGATCCGCCCAGAACTCATCCACATTTTCTTTGCCGATAGTTCTTGGCGGGATGTCCAGGTAGCGACTTTCCGGCACGATGTCTGATTCGGACATCATCAATCCTCGTAGGACTCGGACTGACTGGTACCCGTACTCGTAGGGGTTTTGAACGACGGTCCCTTCGCAGTATCCGTCCTTGATCGCTTGCAGTGTGACGTCGTTCTCGTCGAACCCGATGAGTTTGATTTTGCCCAGTTTGTCGGCCTTTTCCAATGCCTTGTAGCAAGCGGGTGGGTTGTACTCGAACAGTCCGACCATCGCATTGATGTCGGGGTAGGAATTCAGTGCGTCTTCCGCCTTGGATTGTGCAACCTCGGGTTTTCCCTGATCGGTGATCGTTCCCAGCACGGTGTATTTATCGTTCTTGATTTCACCATCGACGGGATCGAGTGCATCGGGGTTTTCCCGGTAATAGTCTTGGCTGCGATCTGTTCGCCCGAGGAGCACGTCGATCACGCCTTGCCGGCGGAACTTGCTGTTGTCCTGTTCTAAACGGCCAATGAACAGCATGACTTGTCCACCATCGGGCAACGCCTTGGCGACTAGTTCACCCGCTTGGACGCCGGCAGCGTAGTTGTCCATCCCGATGTACATCGTGCGGTTCGAGGAGGGCGCGTCGGAGTCATGGGTGATCAATTCACATTCCGACATCACGCTGTTCAAGAACTGCGTTTGGTTTTCCGGGTCGACTGGACTGATGGCAAATCCGCCGACGCCCGAGCTCATCAAGTCCTCGACGATGCGTTTTTGTTCAGCCGCCGTTGCCTGGGTTGGCATGCGGACTTCGACCGCGACATCCCCCAGATCTTTTTCAGCGTCCATGCAACCAGCCGCTGCGAGCTTCCAGAAATCAGCGATCTGGTTGGTGACGAAAGCGATCTGGAGTGTCTGTTCGCTAGATTCAGTTTCTGTCGCTGGGTCAGTCGATGAATCGGTAATGACGCGCAGATCATTGCTCGCTGTCGGTTCAGTCGTCGATTTTCCGCAACCGGCGAAAGCGGATACTAAGAAGAGAGCCAGAAGGGAAACGCGTTTCATGATTGAACTGCTTTGAGTGCACAGAGGATAGAATCCGGAGATTTTACCTTCGTGATAACGGTGAAACAACTGTCATAGCGTCTGGGACGCCACCCTGTTGATTGACGCTTTTGACTGCGTCGCAAGATCAGACTCGCTGCATCGCGGGACGCTTGTGGCACGCCGGCAACGTGGTGGTATCTCCTGGTATTTCCCTAGCGGAGGTTGATCTGATTCATGTTGGGGATTGTTCCCTGAAGCGAGAGGAGGGTAGTTTTGCTGCGGATTTGCCCCCTTTCGTCGACGGAAACCCACTTGGCGTCGAAATGTCTGATTTGGCGATTTGGGAGATCTGATTCGCAGTTTCGGGCTCAAAGGTTGCGTTTGATTCGGACTTAAAGCCATTTGGGGTACCGCAGCCCCGCCACTGAAATCGTCGATCTCACCGGCATTCAGTTCGGCATCCTTAACAACCCGATGGTGGTGTGTCCGGGCGATTCATCAAAACGAAACACGCCGCGTAGTCCAGATGCAGCGGGGACGATAGACTTGTGTTCATGGAATCATCGATAGCACAAGACGTCGACTCGTTCGATCAACTCGATCTGTCCCCCGTCATGCGGCGAGCCCTGCGTCATGCTGGGTTTGAAAAACCGTCGCCGATTCAGGCCCAGTTGATCCCCTTCGCCTTGGATGGCGAGGATGTGATCGGGCAGGCGAGGACAGGTACCGGCAAGACAGCCGCTTTCTCTATTCCCATTCTCGAGCAGCTTGATTCGTTAGAGGATTGTCGCGATCCGCAAGCGATTGTGGTGGTGCCGACCCGAGAATTGGCCGATCAGGTGGGACGCGAGGCTGAGCGATTGGCCCGCGGAGTTGACACGGAAATCGCCGTGCTGGCCGGCGGCAAGAATATCACACGGCAGCTTCGGCAATTAGAAAACGGTGTTCAGATTGTGGTCGGAACGCCTGGCCGATTGCACGACCATCTGCAACGCCGGTCACTTCGCACCGAGAGTGTGTGGTGTGTCGTCCTGGACGAAGCCGATCGGATGCTCGATATCGGGTTTCGCCCACAAATCGAACGGATTTTAAGACGCTGCCCCCGTGATCGCCAAACACTCTTGCTCTCTGCCACGTTGCCACCGACCGTGCGACGCCTGGCCGAATCTTATATGTCGCACCCGCGCGTCATCGACTGCAGCAAAAACGAAATGGCAGTCGAGACGATTGAACAGCGGTACTTTACCGTTGCTCAAAATCGTAAGGGTGATTTGTTGGACCGGTTGTTGCAGCGTGAACAGCCAGAACAGGCGATCGTTTTCTGCCGAACCAAGCGGGGAACCGATCGGCTGTATCGACAACTGAAACATACGCACGACAACTGCGGCAGCATGCACGGCGACATGCAGCAGCGAGAACGTGATCGGGTGCTGCAGAGTCTTCGTGATCGTAAACTGAAAATTTTGGTTGCGACCGATGTGGTCGGACGTGGTATCGACATCAGTACCATTTCACACATCATCAACTACGACGTGCCGCAAGACTGTGATGACTACGTTCATCGCGTCGGTCGGACGGGACGAATGGGGCGTGAGGGTGTCGCCTTCACCTTCGTGGTCCCCGGGGAAGGTGAGGTGCTGACAAGCATCGAGCAGCGAATCAATAAAGAGCTCAAGCGTGATTCCATCGAAGGCTTCGAAGCGGTTGAGCCACCACCAAAGCCAAAAGTCGTCGAAGAAGATTCCGAGCCCGCTCGCAAGCGGCTTAATCCAATGCACCGAAAAGTGCGTCGCCGGCTCTAGGTGCTACCCAACTCTGGTTGCTACCCAACTCTGGTTGCCATCGGTTTGAATCGGCAACCTTCTGTACTTGATTGCAGTTCATGGCTTTCGTCATTGCCGCGAGCCGAGGTTTCTGGCGGAGATCACGCCAGGATTCCGTCGATGATCTTGGGTGACTGAGTGATTGTTGATAGTCGCTGCGGCAAGCCTAGGTAGGGATAAGTAAGGCGGGTGTGGTCGAGTCCGAGACGTTGCAATAGCGTTGCGTGCAGATCGTGTGGCGTGACCACGTTTTCAACAGATCGGTACCCCAGTTCATCGGTCGCTCCCCAGGACGTGCCAGGTCGAATGCCGCCACCGGCTAGCCACATTGTGAAGGCGGATGGATTGTGATCGCGACCGACGAATCGCATTTCCCGTCCTCCGCGATTTTCTCGCATCGGAGTTCTGCCGAACTCACCACCCCAAACTAGCAGAGTATCGTCGAGCAGACCGCGGCGATCCAAATCCTTGATCAACGCAGTGATGGGCCGATCGATTTCACGGCAACGATCGTTGAATCCGCCGTTCAAGGCTTCGCTTTGTGAAGCTCCGTGTGCATCCCAACCCCAATGGAACAGTTGAATGAATCGGACATCCCGTTCAGCCAACCGCCGCGCCAACAAACAGTTGTTTGCGAATGATTCTTTACCCGGTTCGGCACCGTACTCGGTTTGCACCTCCTGTGTTTCTAGGCCGAGGTCGAACGCTTCAGTCGCGTGTGTTTGCATCCGAAACGCCATTTCGTATTGCGAAATGCGGGTCAGTACCTCCGGGTCCCCCGTTTCTTGAAAGGTGCGTTCATTCAGTCGCTGGAGGGTATCGAGTGAACGGCGTCGCTGTGCACGGGAAATGTTGTCTGGATTGGAGAGGTACAGCACCGGGTCTCCTTGGCTACGACATTGCACGCCTTGGAATACTGAGGGCAAGTAGCCCGATCCCCAAACGCTCTTGCCAGCCGACGGTGTCTTTCCGCCTGAGACAAGTACAATGAAGCCGGGCAGGTTTTCGTTCTCGCTGCCAAGTCCGTACATCGTCCACGAGCCAAACGATGCATGTCCAAGATTTTGGTTGCCAGTATGGAGCAGCAGTTGCGCTGGGCCGTGATTGAATTGCGTGGTTTGCATGGAGTGGATGAAGCAGGCCTTGTCAGCAACCGATTGGAACATTGGCAATCGGTCAGACACCCAAGCCCCGCTGTCGCCGCATTGTTGAAAAGGGAACTGAGGGCCCAGCATCTTGGGGACACCTTGGATGAATGCGAACCGGCGTCCCTCCAGGAAACTCGCGGGGCAGTCTTTGCCATCGAGTTTTTCTAATTCGGGTTTGTGATCGAATAATTCCAGCTGACTGGGGCCACCCGCCATGTGAAGGAAAATCACTCGCTTTGCGCGGGGTGGGAAATGCGGGCCCGTGTGGTGGGCAGGTTCGGCTGCCACCGAGGTCGGCATCGATGTCGATTGGCCACCCAGCCACATTCCTGCCAGTCCCATCGAACAGCCACGCAGAAAGTGCCGACGTGTTTCGAATTGCGACCAACGATGACACAGCTCAGAACGGAAGTCACTCATTTGGTTAGTGCTCGGTCGAGGTTCAAAATGGTATTGGCCACAATCGACAGGGCGGCGGCATCCAAGGCTAATGATGGAGCGTTCGTCACGGTCGCTTTGGTGTCGGCTTCGGACAATAGATCGCGGTAGAGTGAATCGAGTTCGGCTTGTTCCCAGGGACTCGGTTGCCGCTGCGTCACTGTGCGGTACATCCATGCGATCGCCGCGGTGGGTCGTTCGTCCAAGTTGCTTTGCTCGACAGGAGTTTCGTTGGCGAGATTCGAGATCGCGAGTGCGGCAAGAGCTTGAGCAGACTCGATATAGACCGGGTCATTCAGCGTTACCAAAGCTTGTAGCGGTGAATTGGTGGCGATTCGACGGGCCGAACAAATGTCGCGGGTTGGTGAGTCAAACATCAGAAAACTCGGGTAGGGGCTTGTCCGTCGCCAATAGGTGTAGAGTCCGCGGCGATAACGCTCGGGACCCGTCGCGGTTTTCCATTGAGCACCGCTGTAAACCGTTTGCCAAACTCCATCGGGTTGCGGAGGCATCACGGAGGGTCCGCCAATACCGGTATGCAATAAGCCGGCTACCGCGAGTGCTTGGTCTCGAATCATCTCGGCAGTTAAGCGGGTCCGTGGTCCCCGCGACAGCAATCGGTTACGTGGATCCCGTTTTTGAGAACTTTCGTCCATCCTGTTGGTTTGTCGGTAGGTTGCCGCCAAGACGAGCTCCCGCAGAAACGGTTTCAATCGCCAGCCATGCTCTTCACGCATTTGCCAGGCAAGGTGGTCCAGCAAGTCCGGGTGTGATGGCAGGGTACCGCTGGCGCCAAAGTTCTCTTGTGTTTCCACCAAGCCTTGGGAATAAAGTTGTCCCCAGATGCGATTTGCCCAGACGCGTGCCGCCAGAGGGTTTGCATCGGATACCAACCATCGTGCCATCTCTAAACGCGTCTGGATTTTGTTCGGGGTAAGGCTAAATGCTACAGGGATCGCCGGGCGGATTTTTTCGCCACGCTCGCTCCAGTTGCCGCGAATGAAGGTTCGCGTCGATCGTTCTGCAGCTTTCGGCAGCGACAGCAGAACAGGTAATGCTGCGCCTTGGATTGCGTCGACGTCACGTTTGGCCGTTGCCAATTGCTCGGTGGCCTGTTTCAGGTTCGCCGCTGCGAGCAGTTCGGTCCAGGCACTGTTGTTACTAGCCGCCCAACGGAAATTTCGGGTGGGGGTTGCGACGCTTCCCGTGACGCTCGCCCCATGCTTCATCGAGATTTTCAGTCGGTCATTTTGTTTCGGTGTCAGCGGTTCTTTCAGCAGCAGAACTGCCCATCGAGGGCGATGCAACTTGGGATAGCCTCCCACTCCGCGATTCGGTTTCTCACTCAACACGCTGCGGGGGTCGTAGTCGCCGGTGATCGCGTCGACGAAAACATCCGTTAATTCGACGACCTGATCCGCTTCGTTATCACGCTGCAAGGCGACCTCGACGTGGGTGACCAGCGATCCTTGTTCGGGCCATTGGGTCGGATCAGCTGATTCAGGGGAAATCTCTAGGCGTAACGCAGTCATCGCGGTCGCGTCGGTCATCACGGTGTAGGTGACGCCGGTCGGGAACGTACCGCCTTCGCGTTTGACCCAATCATCGGCAATTTGCAAACGTCCGCCAGTCGAAGTCACCTCGGTTGGTTGCAGGACCGTCCATTGATCGCCGGTCGCGAGTTTGTAACCGAGCTGGTTTCTCGCATGTCGTCGCTCGTGGTAATGACGCTGCTTTGTGACCGCGTCATCGCGTTGAGAGATATCGGTGGGGATTTTGATCGTCGGGTGATCCGAATCCAAATCGGTATCGGCGGTGTTGTTCATTAACGCCATGAAGGCGTAGTACTCGTCGTGCCGAATCGGATCATACGGATGGGCGTGGCATTGAACACAGCCAAAGGTGGTTGCTTGCCAGACCGTCCACGTCGTATTGATTCGGTCGAGCACCGCAGCGACACGGAATTCTTCGTCGTCTGTTCCACCCTCGGTATTGGTTTGCGTGTTGCGGTGGAACGCGGTGGCGATCAGATCATCTGGTTTGGGATCTGGAAGGAGATCACCAGCCAATTGTTTGATGGTGAAAGCGTCGTAGGGAAGGTCCTGATTCAAGGCCTGGATCAACCAATCACGATAAGGCCACATGTCACGGTGTGGATCTTTTTCAAATCCTTTTGAGTCAGCGTAGCGTGCGAGGTCCATCCAGACTGAAGCCCAGCGTTCGCCGAATCGCTCGCTCGCCAATAGGCGATCGACTTCGATGCCGTAAATCTGATCGAGTTGTTGCCGATCTTTGATTCCCGTTGTTCGTTCGATGAAGGATTCAAACTCTTCTAAGCTGGGCGGTAACCCGATCAAGTCGAACGAGACACGCCGCAACCACTCCGCTGGTTTTGCTTCGGGCGACGGGTGCAAGCCTTCGCGTTTCAGTCGAGCCTCGACTAGGCGATCGAGCGGTTGCCGTGGCCAGGATGTTGATTCCAGGTTCGTTTTTTTCAGCGGTTCAGTCAGTATTTTTAGCGGGTCAGTCAGTGGAGCTCGCGACCAATGTTCATCCCACGGTGCCCCCTGCTCGATCCATTTTTCCAGCAGTTCAATCTCCGCTTCGGAGAGGCGTTCACGGTGGTCACCCGCGGGCGGCATTTGTGTGTCGGGGTCGTGCGATTTGACTCGTTCGATCAGTACAGAGGATTCTGGGTCGCCTGGCTCAATGACCCAGCCATCGGGCGGCAAAACTTGGTCCTTGTAGACGAATGAGACGTCACCCGCTTGTTTGACGCCACCGTGACAAGCGGAGCAAGACTCGATCAAAATGGGGCGGATTTGGGTTTGGAAATCGATCTTCGTGTCATCCGCCAACACCTTATCAGCGATCAACAGTGGGCAAATCAACAAAGTGATCCCGACGAACGAGCACCACCGCATTGCAGAGGAAGGCATATCGATCACGTTTCCCTCGAATCACGAGTAAGCAACAAACCGGAGCTGCGATATCGTATTGTAACCGGTTTGGGGTCTCGCCTGCGGCTGCCCGCTAGCATGGCGGCGCGATAAGATGCCTGCATGAAAAGATATTTTGATGCCCCGGCAACGGAAACGATGGCGACCCATGCCCCGGGTCCCACAGGCAAACTTCCGCTCAGTGACGAGATTCTGCGTGAGTGGAGTAGCGGCGATTTATTTGGTTTAACCCAAAGCGTTGGGATGGGGTTCGATCCTCGGCGGGTTCTCGGTGATCAGTATTTGATCCTAAGCACCCAGGGTGGCATGCGACATCCTGACGGTTCGCCCATCGCCCTCGGCTACCACACCGGGCACTGGGAAGTTGGGTTGCTGATGCAAGCGGCGGCTGAGGGAATCACTGATCGCAATGGTGTGCCGTTTGCCGCGTTTGTTAGCGATCCGTGCGATGGCCGTTCTCAAGGAACGCGTGGAATGTTTGATTCGTTGCCTTATCGCAACGATGCCGCAATCGTGATGAGACGGCTGATTCGTTCCTTGCCTAGACGCCAGGGAGTGATTGGGATCGCGACCTGTGACAAAGGGTTACCCGCGATGATGATGGCATTGGCTGGTTGTGGCGACTTGGCCAACGTGTTGGTGCCAGGTGGCGTGACATTGCCGCCGACCGTCGGTGAGGATGCTGGTAAGGTGCAAACGATCGGCGCTCGTTACTCGCGGGGCGAAATGTCACTAGAAGAAGCGTCGTTGGAAGGCTGTCGGGCATGTGGTACACCAGGTGGAGGCTGTCAGTTTCTTGGCACGGCGGCGACCAGCCAAGTCGTCGCTGAAGCGTTTGGTATGACCGTGCCTCATGCCGCCTTAGCACCGAGTGGTCAACCAATTTGGACGCAGCTAGCCCGCGACTCGGCCGATGCATCGGTGGAAATGGTTGCCAACGGTTTGACGTTCGCAGATGTGCTTACCGACGATGCCGTTTACAACGCCATGTTGATCCATGCGGCAGTCGGTGGTAGTACGAATTTGTTGCTGCACATTCCGGCCATCGCGGCGTCCGCCGGATTGAAGCGACCCGATGCAGCCGCATTTAGTGAAGTGAATCGGCTCGTTCCGCGGTTCGTCGATTGTCTACCCAATGGACCGGTTGGACATCCGACGGTTCGTTTGTTTCTGGCCGGTGGTGTTCCTGAGGTCGCATGGCATTTGCGAGAGTTGGGGTTGCTGAAATCCGATTGTCTGACTGTCACAGGGATGACGTGGAACGAGATCCTGGATGATTGGCATCACAGTGATCGACGTCGTGTGTGCCGAGAGCATCTTGTGGCGGCAGATGGCGTTGATCCTGACGAAGTGATCCTTGCACCGGCGGAGGCTCGGCGACGTGGAATGACCAGCACGGTCTGCTTTCCGCGAGGTAATTTGTGCCCGGAAGGATCGGTGATCAAAGCGACCTCGATTGATCCGACGGTGCTCGATGAGGAGGGGGTTTATCGCAAGCGAGGGCCCGCCCGCGTCTTCACTTCTGAACGGGCCGCAATCGCTGCCGTGAAGGGCCAGACCGAGCCGGAAATTCAGGCCGGCGACATCATTGTGCTGATCGGCCGTGGTCCGATCGGTTGCGGGATGGAAGAAACCTACCAGATCACCTCAGCACTGAAGTACCTGAAGTTCGGGAAGGAAGTCGCCTTGATCACCGATGCGCGGTTCTCGGGGGTAAGCACCGGGGCGTGCATTGGCCATGTCGGACCAGAGGCACTCGCGGGAGGTCCCATCGCCAAAGTTCGCGATGGCGATCTGATCGAGATCGAAGTTGACCGCAACGCGTTGACCGGCACCGTTGATCTTGTCGAAACGATTGACGGGCAGCGGTTAGATGAACGGCAGCCTCATCCTGACTTGCAAGTTGATCCGGGTGTGCCAGATGACACGCGACTGTGGGCTGCTTTGCAGCAAGTGGGGGGCGGCACCTGGGGAGGATGCGTTTACGACGTTGACGAGATCGTGAAGCGACTTGGCCAATCAAGCGGCGGCCAATCAAGCAGCGGGAAAACCGAATAGCCGAAGTGCTGGGCTGCCTCGATCGATCCGCCAGGTTGCCGCACCGGAGAGAGTGCATCGCGGCGATTTGCCGCCTCGAGTGATGGTCTGGGGGCGGCCTTGGATGTTGACGGAGCTTGCGAGACGGGCATGGCAAAAGGGAGTGGTGTTAGCAAACTTGACGTTAATCGGCGTTTAGTGGAGTCGATTTGACCATCCAGAGCGTCTGCACTTGCATGAAAGAGTGTCCGAGACTACGACAGACGGCGAGATTTCTTTTATTTAGACACCCCCTCTGTTAGGTCCCGTTATGCCTCTGGTGCCTCTTCGCGTCGTCCTCGATCACGCTGCTGAAAACGATTACGGCGTTGCTGCTTTCAACGTCAACAACATGGAACAGATCCAGTCGATCATGGAAGCGGCTGAGGAGACGGATTCGCCCGTCATCATTCAAGCCAGTCGCGGTGCTCGCGCTTATTCCCAAGACGCCTACCTCCGCCACCTGATGTTGGCAGCGGTTGAGCTGTACCCGCACATCCCAGTTGTGATGCATCAGGATCACGGCAACAGCCCAGATACCTGCCAGTCAGCGATCGACAACGGCTTCACCAGCGTGATGATGGACGGATCGTTGATGGAGGACGGTAAAACGCCGGCCGACTATGACTACAACGTTCGCGTGACCGCAGAAGTGGTCAAAGCTGCCCATTCGCAGGGCGTGAGCGTCGAAGGTGAATTGGGTTGCCTGGGATCACTCGAGTCGGGTGAAGGCGAGCAGGAAGACGGCCATGGTGCGGTTGGCGAACTCACTCGTGATCAACTGCTGACCGATCCTGAGGAAGCCGCTCGGTTCGTCGAGGAAACTGGCGTGGATGCGTTGGCGGTTGCTATCGGAACAAGTCACGGCGCGTACAAATTCACCAAGAAGCCGACGGGTGAAGTCTTGGCGATGCAGCGAATCGAAGAGATTCACGCTAAGGTGCCTAACACACACCTCGTCATGCACGGCAGCAGCAGCGTGCCACAAGAACTGCAGGACATCATCAACCAGTTTGGTGGTGAGATGAAGCAGACTTATGGTGTACCTGTCGAAGAGATTCAGCGTGGTATCAAGAGCGGTGTTCGCAAGATCAACGTTGATACCGATTGCCGCATGGCGATCACTGGTGCGATCCGCAAAGTGTTCGCAGAGCAACCATCGGCTTTCGATCCTCGTGCGTATCTCAAGCCAGCCCGAACTGCGATGAAAGATGTTTGTGTCGCCCGCATGACTGCCTTCGGTCAAGCTGGTAACGGTGCAAAATTGCGTAGTACGCTCGGCGCCAACGCTTAACAAAAGCTGTTTGTTAATCTGCTTTCAGCTGGCGAGTGACTCGCCAGCTATCGAGTGAGGAGCCGCCAGTGTCGGCTCCTCGCTGTCATGCTCCTGGCACGCACTGATGCGTGAAAGTGGCACCGGTCTCTATCTGGCACCGGTCTCTATCTGGCACCGGCGTTCGTGCTTGCCATCGGGTGCGGTTCGCAGCACGCCCATCACAATCACAGTCGACCGTGCTTACAGTCGACCGTGCTTGCCAGACCCCGTTTTATTAGGCTGGGTCGTAGGCACCGCTTCCTAATCCTCGGCCTCTCGGGATAAATTTGCACATCAGGATGCCGAGGGCATACAAGAAGATCAGCGGCACCGCGAGAGCGATCATGCTGGTGACATCCGCTGGCGTCACGATCATCGAGATAACAAAGATGACCAAGACGGCGACTTTCCAGCTCTCGATGTAGGCTTGTGTTTCGAACAGGCCGATTCGCTGCAAAAACAGCATCACGAGCGGTAATTGAAAGGCGATGCCGAAGCCAAGTGGTAGCAGCAAGACAAAGTTGACGTAGTACGACAGCCTGGGTTCGATTGCGACATCCATACTGCCATTGAACGCTAATAGAAACGACAGCACGTAATGCAGTACGAGGAAAAACGCGAGTACCACCCCTGTGATGAACAGGACCACACTGGCAGGCAGGTACAGGTAGACATAGTTTCGTTCGTGGCGGTGTAAGCCGGCAGCGACAAAGTTCCAGAGGTAATAAAAGATCAGCGGCGAGGCAAACACGGCCCCCACGATCAGGCCCGCCTTGACCCAGATCATGAAGGGTTCTTCCATTTTCAATGAGCTGAGGCCGGTCTTGTTCTGCCGCAGTTGTATCGTTGGTTTGAGTGCCGATGGATCGGGGAGAGATTTCAGCAGTTTTGCCATGTCAACTGGTTTGACCACCAGCGGGGCACTTGGTGCCAATTGATCGTCGCCGTCCTCGCTTGATGAGTCGAGGTTGGCGTCTGGCGTGACTTGGGCCGCCTGCATCGATTCCATCGACAGCGCTTGATACTTATCTGGGATTTCGTAGACAATTTCCCAAATCAGTGCATTGGTTGATAAGAACTCGTGCAGGTCACGATTCTCTTCGTCCGCTGGGTCATAGTTGAGTTGGTACAGGGCCCGATCGGCATTGAATTTTTGAATTGCCGTTTGCAGCGGGGTTTGTACAAACAAGACGACTCGGTCAGCCACGAGCAGTCCGACGACCAGTCCCGCTGCCAAAGCAAGCGCAGCCCTGACCAGCGAATGGCGAAGCTCCTCGAGGTGCTCGCCAAAGGTCATGGTGGAATTTTCGAATAAATCGTCTTGGGGACGTTCCACTTGCTAGATTTCCAAATCGAGGAATTCGCCAACCTTGAGCGGTTGATAACGAGGTGCTGCTGGTGAACCCGAACTCTGTCTCGGTGAGGGAGCAGGTTCGCGTTTGAGGCTCGATCTCCGAATCCGGTGGCCTCAACCTCGGTTCCGCAATCACTCTATTCGCCGGCTCCTAGTTTACCGACCCTAGTTTAGCAGCCAAAGACAAGATCGCCCCGGGGGGATCCTAATTGAGTTTGGGGCATTCGGATTGAGCTGGGATCATTCCAATTGACCGGGCTGGAGAAGTGTAACTTGGGGTGATCAAGATGGTTTTGGCCATTACGATGGTCGTCGCTTACCGCAACGATATTCTTTGACATTCAGGTAGATCAGGCAATAAATCTGCTATGGAACCTTATCCGATCCGTTTTCGTCCTGTTTTTAAGCAAACCATTTGGGGAGGTCGCCGACTGGGCGAGCAGCTAGGAAAGCGGATTGGTCCCGGAAATGATTTTGCGGAGAGCTGGGAAGTGGTTGACCATGGCGAAGATCAGAGCGTGGTCGATGGTGGTCCGTTGGATGGCAAAACTTTGCAACAACTCATCCGCGAGCATGGTAGTTGGCTGTTAGGGGCCGGTTTTCGCGGTTCAGCTTTTCCGCTGTTGCTGAAGTACCTGGACTGCAATCGAGTGTTATCGGTGCAGGTTCATCCGGATGACGAGTACGGAGCGAAAATGTCGCAGCCCGATCTGGGGAAAACGGAGGCTTGGTACATCGTCGCAGCGGACCCAGACAGTCTCGTCTACGCCGGACTGCAACCCTCTGTCGATCGGGCGAGTTTGCAGGAAGCGATTGCAGCGGGCCAAGCCGAGCAAGCTCTGCACTCGTTTCACCCCGAGCCTGGTGACGTGATCTACATTCCAGCCGGGACAGTGCATGCTCTGGGCGGCGGTTTGTTGGTGGCCGAGATCCAGCAAAGTAGTGACACAACGTTTCGCTTGTTTGATTGGAATCGCGTCGATGCTCAGGGAAAGGCTCGGCCCTTGCACCTCGACCAGGGATTGGAAGTCGCCGACTACGATTCTGGTCCTGTCCAACCACGTCGCTATGAACCGACCCAGGCAGGGTGGCAAACGGTGGTGAAATCAAACAAGTTTCAGCTCCACCTGCTAGCTCTGGGGTCGGGGCGGTTTGGAGGTGACGGGAAGTTTCACATCATCACTGTTCCCCAAGGGAGTGCGACACTGGTCCGTGGCGAAGAGTCGATTTTGCTGAGGGCGGGCGAGACCGTCATGTTGCCCGCTGCGATTGCTCCCTGCGAGTTAACGGTCGCCGAGGGTGGCGTGGTCATGGGGATGGATTTGCCTGATGCGGTGTGAGATAGAAACATTCAGTGTGAAACAGAAACATTCAGTGTGAAACAGGCCGGTTCAATGTGATTCCTGCGGGCCTGGTTTCGGTCGGTACGTGTGCAGGAAACGCTCTTGGTAAGACGACTGAAAAGTTCGTACTCTCACTCCACTGTGTGTTACGGCTCTCACTGCTTGTTGCCACCGACCCAAGGAATGACTGATGCGGCGACCGGGAACCCTCCAACGATGCGGCCTGCTCTGTACCCTAATCATGTCATGTTTGCTGGTGTTGGCGGGCTGCAGCAGCAGTCGCCTCTGCGCCCCCAAGGGAACCATGAATCAGCAACAAGCGTCTGCGATTGTTCACGATCCATTTCCCCAGGCTGATATCGGACCGTCAGACGCATCGGCCCGGCCTCCCAGTTATCAGCAACCGCTTCCCGAAGCCGAACGCAATCGAATTGTTGCTGACGCGATGCCGTGGTTAGGCCGCTAAGTGCAAACCCAGCTAACGCCTGCAAACCCAGCTAACCAATTGGGTGATCGAGGGTTTGAATTGTCGCACTCGCATTGCTGGGTTTGGGGATTCATCATGATCGCGGTCTCTTCAAACACACCGATTTAAGTCGCCTCGAGGCACTCAATGCCGGGGGAATCAGAGACTGCGGTGAGGAATCCTTGGGTTTTCGGTCTCCCGCAGGTCATTCGGGGCCAGTTACTCGGGGCCAGGCCAGTGCCGCACCTGGTCCGGCACTTAGGGCACTTAGGGCCAGGCCAGCGGCATGCGGAGCGATCTTCGGGGAGCGGTCAGCGGTATTCGCCGACAGGTTGCGGCTCATCTGCCCCAACAGCTGATTTGACTCCTCCGTCACAAAACGGCTTGGGTTTGGTACGTTGGGTGATTGAATCGTGCCGTCCTCTCACTGCCAGCTTCCATGCCCACCAAACGTTCCGCCAAGCAAAAACCAAAATCTGGCCGTCATACGAAGGCGGCGGGACGCAGCGGGACCGCTTCGGGTCCGATCCGGTTGCAGCGTGTGTTGGCGTCGGCCGGTTATGGTAGTCGGCGTCAGTGTGAGGAATTGATCGAAGCCGGCCGGGTGGAAGTGGACGGCGAAATCGTCACGCGTTTAGGGACGACTGCCGATCCTGAAGCGGCCAAGGTCCGGGTCGACGGCGATCTGCTGAAGCCGCGAAAACTGGTCTACTACGCTGTGAACAAACCGATTGGTGTCGTCACGACCAACCGAGACCCGCATGGGCGACCTCGTGTGATCGACTTGGTGCCGCCGGTCGAACGCGTTTTTCCGGTCGGCCGTCTCGACCTGAATAGTGAAGGGCTGATCCTGTTGACCAATGATGGTGAGTTGGCACAGCGACTGACGCATCCCAAATTTGGCGTTCGCAAAGTTTATCGAGTGACCGTTGCCGGGAAGGTTGAACCGGAGACGCTTCGGCAGATGCGTCACGGGATTTATTTGGCCGAGGGGCATGTTCGCGTTGAGGGTGCGAAACTGTTGAAATCCCGGAGCCGCTCCACCGAGATGGAGATTGTGCTGCGAGAGGGGAAGAACCGCGAAATCCGTCGAATCTTGGCGCGGTTAGGCCACAAAGTTCAGCATCTGCGGCGGATCGCGGTAGGGCCACTGCGATTAGGTGATTTGCCCGCAGGAGCCCACCGTTCGGTCCGGCGGAACGAGATTGACAAGTTGTGGGCGGTAACCGAGGAAGAGTCCGCTGGGGCAGCCGGCGATGAACGCGGCCAAGAGGGGCAACGCCGCGGTACGAAAAAACGTGTCACGAAGAAACGTGGGCCAAGCAAACCGACTGGGTCGAAAGGTGCTGGGTCGAAAGGTGCTCCTACCAAACGAACTTCGGTCAAACGAGCTCCTACCAAACGAGCTTCGGCCAAGGTGGGGCCGAAATCGACGCGTCAAGCGAAACCGAAGGGGCGGAAAGCATCGTCGGCGGGAGATGCGTTCTCCGGCGGTATCAGTTCCGACACGACGATCGGTTCGGTGATTGGTGGAGATCCTGCAGAGCGGGAAGCTACAGCCACGACGAGAGGTGGCCGCAAGCGGTCGGTTCGTTCGAAATCGGCGGGTAAAACTTCTACCTCAACGCGAGGTGCCAAACGAAGAACATCGTCCACACGCGGTTCTGGTGGCAAAACTTCCACCGCCACGCGTGGCGCCAAGCGAAAAACGTCAACACGTGGCTCAGCAGGCAAAACATCGACATCGTCGCGGGGTGCCAAGCGAAAATCGGCGACTTCGACACGCGGTGCCGCGCGGACCAGCGGAGCACCGAAGCGTGGTTCAGTTGGTCGGACCGCCAAACCGAAAAATGCACGTGGGAAACAATCAGGACCTGGTAAACGAGTGAGGCGGAAACGAAGTTGAGTTCAAAACTGCACGCAAGCCATTACGCCGATTCGATGCACCAGGTGGAGGCTCCACTGGAACGCAACGAGCGGATTGCGGAACAAACTTATTTGCTGCGGGTCGAGGCCAGGGAGATTGCTGGCAGCGTCGTGCCGGGGCAATTTGTGATGATCCGGTTGTCCGGGACCGACGCGCCCCTGATCGGTCGAGCACTGGCTGTTTATGACGTCGTTGCCGATGCGGAGGGAACGCCAAGGTGGATCGATTTGGTTTACTTGAAAAAGGGAACCTTCACCACCGCGTTGGCTGCTGCTTCGCTCGGGACGTCGGTCTCGTTGTGGGGACCGCTTGGGAATGGATTTGCCAATCGCCACTGCGACCGCTTGATCATGGCGGCCGGCGGTATCGGTCAAACGCCGATGCTGTTGCTGGGACGCGAAGCGCTCGGAACCCAAGCGTTTGGTAAGCCTGCCCGCGAAAACGGATGGGCAAAACAGGTCGAATTCATTTACGGAGCCCGTCACGCCGGGTTGTTAGCCGGAGTCGATGATTTTCGAAACTCAGTCAGCGAAGTCACGCTCTGCACTGATGACGGATCTGCAGGGAAGTCAAAACTGGTTCCCGACCTGCTCGCCGAAAGACTTGCCGAAATCCCTGCCGGTGAAACGGTTCGCGTGGCAACCTGTGGGCCAGAAATCATGATGGAAAAAGTCGCCCAGGTATGTGAAGCCGCCAAAATCGACTGTCAGGTTTCGATGGAAACCCCGATGGCCTGTGGAATCGGAATCTGCTTTTCCTGCGTTGCTCAAGTCCGCCAGGAAGGGCCGATGGAGTGGGATTACAAGCGGACCTGCGTCGAAGGGCCGATTTTTGATTCCCACCAAATTTGTTGGTAACACAAATTCAAGCGTGAGAATGCGGTCCAGTACGCACCGCTTTGACCAGCCCAGAGTGACCGGTCGTTTGAAGATGTTTTCCGATGCTGCCGAACAGGCGATTGTCGCCCATTGTGTTCGGCATTGATTCAATCCGCGTCCATTGCATCGGATCGCTGACGCTTACGAAGCTGAACCACAAACGCTTACTTTGTGATTCAGTTGCGTTGTAACGACGCCCGTTGATTAGCGGTAAAACGATCCGCTGGTGGTCGGGATTGCGTCGTTGGTTGGGTAGCCGGAACCCGTTCCGGTACTGCCAGGCATATAGCTGCTGGACCCGGGTAGTCCGGATGATTCAGGTGCCTGTGCCGTCGAAAATGACGGGGCAACGCTCGGTGCTATGTTCCCGGCAGGTGCAGCGATGCTGGGGCCTGCTGGGTATTGCGAAGGGACCGGGATCCCGGCGGTCATGGCAGGGGCCGAGTTGGGTGGAGTAGCTGGTGGCATCATTCCAGCCATCGCCGCTGGATCACTTGGAAGAGCGAATCCGTTGCTGCTGGGAGGTTGGCTGTAGCC
This sequence comes from Rubripirellula sp., assembly GCA_029245125.1. Classification (GTDB taxonomy): domain Bacteria; phylum Planctomycetota; class Planctomycetia; order Pirellulales; family Pirellulaceae; genus Rubripirellula. The sequence continues at coordinate 10,610 of JAQWPZ010000228.1, read as the reverse complement.
GCTCGTTGGCAACGCTGCGACGCCGGTGCTGGGCGGAGTCAGCGGTCCAGAGGGAGGCGCGAAGTGGGACGGTGACGCTGCCGGCATGCCGGGGGAACCGCCAGGTGGTGTCATCTTGGGAGTTAAAGCTTTGTTACCGAAGGTGTATCCGGAAGGCATACCTGAAGCTAACGAGGCGGTCGCTCCCGAGGGAGTTCCCATTCCTGGAGGAACAGTCATACCAGTCGGGGCGGTCATGCCAGTCGGGGCGGTCATGCCAGCCGGAACACCCATGTTGTTCGGCGCGGGGCTAGCCGCAAAGGATGGGGGAGAGCCAGCGGCGTTGTTTCGTAAAGAATAGACACCATTGGCTTCTGCCGCGGCCATATTCGGGCCTGCGGTGGCCGGGTCGGCGCCCGCGGCCAAGGCGTATCCGGGCGAAATTTCAATCCCGGCAACCTGAGCAGTGGCGGATTCAGCGGCGGATGAACCTGCGGGTGCCGCGGTACCACCAGCGATAGACGCGAGTGATTCCGGCGTCGCCCCGTGACTCGGCGGGACCGGGTAGGTCGTCGAGGGCCCACTGCCAGCCAATGCGTCGGCAGATGGACCGCGCGAGGCGAACAGTCCAGCACCCGGCATTGATCGACATCCGGTTGAAACGAGTAATGTTGCAGTACATGCCGCTACGACGGCACCAGTTCTAATCGCGTATTGCTTCAGCATCCTGCCAGCCTTGTCTGCCAATTCATGGACGTTCTAAGGGTGAGACCAGATCGATCCTGATCTCGTCGCTACCAGCGGGACGTTATGAACCCGATTTAGGCTCTGTCAATGTCAGCTGAGAACATTCCGGTTTCACGCGACTTGGGATTCACCGAACTTGGTCCATGAAGTGGTGCGTATTGCGATCGTTCACGCCCTCTGCCAGCATTCCCAGGGTTCTAACCGGCTTTCCATCCCTTTCTCGGCCATCCACCCTACTTGTTCGGGCCAGCCTACTACTTGTTCGGGCCAGCCTACTGCTGAGGGTGAGCGGGACAAAAGAATGGCAAAAGAGAAAAAAGAAGTGAGCGGCCGCGAGCAGCTGCATGATTGGTCACGCCCCGAGATGATCGAGACACGGCCTGATCGAGACACGCAGTGACAGCATTTTCCCATCGCCACTGGGACCGTTGGACAGCAGGCGGTGAATGCTTGCTGGCCCTCGGTCTTTGCGGTCCGGGTGGTTCGGTCACCGGTCGCGACGTTTGGCGACCGTTTGGCGACCGGTTGGTAAGCATCCTGAGCTAGACGCCAGCCATTTCGAGTGAGGTCCCCATCGTGACTCCGGGGGCCGGCAAGTTGCTCGATCCCTGCAGATAGATGTCGATTGCTCGGGCTGCGCCTCTGCCTTCATTGATTGCCCAGACAACCAAGCTTTGCCCGCGGCGACAGTCACCTGCTGCAAACACACCTTCGATGTTGGTAGCAAACTTACCGTGGGTGGCTTGGAAGTTACTGCGAGGATCGACTTCCAGCCCGACGGCCTCGGCCAAATATTGCTCGGGCCCCAAGAAGCCCATCGACAGCAGAATCAGTTGGCCGGGCCATTCACGCTCTGAGCCGTCGACTTCCGACATTGCCCACTGTCCTTCGGCATCTTTCGTCCACTTGACCTCGACCGTCTTAATGCCCCGCAAGCGACCCTCATTGTCGGTCAAGAATTCCTTGCTGAGGACTTGGTATTGGCGTGGATCTCGTCCGAATTTTGCTTCGGATTCTTCATGACCGTAATCGACTCGGAAGACCCTTGGCCATTCGGGCCACGGGTTCTCTTCGTCTCGTTCGGCAGGTGGCTTCGGTAGTAATTCAAAATTGACCAAACTGCGGCATCCGTGGCGGATGCTGGTCGCGATACAGTCGGTTCCCGTATCGCCGCCGCCAATCACAATCACGTCCTTTCCTTCGGCGCTGATAAATTCGTCGCCGATTGAATCGCCGTGGATGGCTTGTCGCGTATTCGCGGTAAGGAATTCCATGGCGAAGTGGACGCCCGGCGTGTCGCGATTGGGAATTGGTAAGTCACGAGGTTTGGTCGCCCCGCAAGCCAACAGCAAGGCATCATGGTCTTTTTGCAAATCCTTTGGGTCGACGGTGTTCCCAACATCCGCGCCGGTCACAAAGGTGATTCCTTCGGCGGTCATTTTGTCGATGCGGCGTTGCACAGCCTCTTTCGACAGTTTCATGTTGGGAATGCCGTATTGAAGCAGTCCACCCGGCCGATTCGATCGCTCGTAAACCGTGACGGTATGCCCGACTTGATTCAGCTGATCGGCCGCAGATAAGCCGGCGGGACCACTACCAACGATCGCGATTTTCTTTCCGGTTCGCTTGGTGGGCGGACGCGGCACGATCCATCCCTCCGACCAGGCGCGATCAACAATCGCGTTCTCGATGTTTTTGATCGTCACCGCGGGATTGGTAATCCCCAGGACGCATGACCCCTCGCAAGGCGCGGGGCAAGTTCGGCCAGTGAACTCGGGGAAATTGTTGGTCTTGTGCAACCGCTCGCTGGCTTCTTTCCAACGGTCGTTGTAGACCAAATCGTTCCACTCAGGAATCAAATTGTCGACCGGGCAACCGGTTGTCGACATGCAGAACGGAACGCCGCAATCCATGCACCGTGCACCCTGTTCACGCAAATGTTCCACACGAGGTTCGGTGTAAATCTCGTCGTAATCATTGATGCGAACGACAGGCAGACGCCATGGAACTTTTTTGCGGTCGAATTCTTTAAAACCGGTTGGCTTACCCATGATGGTACTGATTGGTTGGAGCAGAGAAATGGATTGGTTACATGCAACGCTGATGATCAAGCGATCAGGTCGTTGCAGCCTGTTCTTGCTGTTTCATTTGCTGCAGAACCCGTTTGTAATCGGTTGGCATGACTTTCACGCACTGGCGGAGGAATCCTTCCCAGTCTTCCAGGACGCCTGCCGCGACCTGACTGCCGGTTAACTCCGCGTGTCTGCGGATCAAGTCTTTGACTTCCGCTTCTTCTTCGGTCGCTTCGATTCGTTCCAAGCCGACCGAGGCCAAGTTGCAGTTCAAGTTGAAATCGCCTTTGCGATCCCAGATATAGGCGATGCCGCCTGACATGCCCGCGGCGAAGTTGCGTCCGGTCGGGCCAAGGACCACCACGCGACCTCCGGTCATGTATTCACAAGCGTGATCACCAACTCCCTCGATCACTGTGGAAGCGCCACTGTTGCGGACGCAGAAGCGTTCTGCTGCCCGTCCCCGGAAAAAGGCTTCGCCACCGGTCGCGCCATACAGGCAAACGTTGCCGACCAAAATGTTGTCTTTTGGTGTAAACGTGCTTTCACGGGGTGGGTAGATGACCAGTCGTCCGCCGCTAAGCCCCTTGCCGACGTAATCGTTCGCGTCACCTTCGAGGTCGATCGTGATTCCGTGGGCGAGGAATGCTCCGAGGCTTTGTCCTGCAGATCCGGTCAATTCAATCCGGATTGTCTCATCTGGCAAGCCTGCCTGGCCGTGCCGTTTGGCGACTTCGTTGCTGAGGATGGTGCCCACGGTACGGTTGATGTTGATGATCGGGGACTTGATTGTCACCGATTCACCCTTTTCAAGTGCGGGGGCTGCGGCGTCGAGCAGAACAGTGACGTCGAGCGATTTTTCCAAGCCGTGATCCTGCGTCTGCGTGCAAATCACATCGACATTTTCGTGGGATCGGTTGGCGGGCATCAGCACGGACGTCAAATCCAAGCCATCTGATTTCCAGTGGGCAATGGCCTCAGCGGTGTGCAGCATCTCGGAATGTCCCACCATTTCATCGATGGTGCGGAAACCAAGCTTGGCCATGATGCGGCGTGCCTCCTCCGCCACCATGAATAAATAGTTGACGACATGCTCAGGTTTGCCGGTGAACTTTTTACGCAGTTCAGGGTCTTGGGTGGCGATGCCGACCGGGCAGGTATTCAAGTGACACTTTCGCATCATGATGCAGCCAAGTGTGATCAGCGGTGCGGTGGAGAAGCCAAATTCTTCGGCTCCCAGCAAGGCAGCGATGACCACATCACGACCGGTCTTTAGCCCGCCATCGGTTTGCAAGACCACGCGACTGCGAAGATCGTTCAGCACCAATACCTGGTGTGTTTCCGCAATCCCCAATTCCCAAGGCAGCCCAGCATGTTTGATGCTCGTCAATGGAGAAGCACCCGTCCCGCCGGTGTCACCGGAAATCAGAATATGATCCGCGTGCGCTTTGGCGACACCTGACGCGATCACGCCGACACCAACCTCGCTCACTAATTTGACGCTGATCCTAGCCGCCCGATTGGCGTTCTTGAGATCGTGAATCAACTGTGCGAGATCTTCAATTGAATAAATGTCGTGGTGGGGCGGTGGGCTGATCAAGCCGACACCCGGCGTGCTGTAGCGAATGCGGGCGATGTTCTGATCGACTTTTTTGCCCGGCAATTCACCTCCCTCGCCAGGTTTTGCACCCTGCGAAATCTTGATTTGGATTTCGTCGGCATTGGTCAGGTATTCGATCGTCACACCAAACCGTCCCGAGGCGACCTGCTTGATGGCGGAGCGTTTGGAATCGCCATTTTCTAGCGTTTGGAAGCGAATCGGATCTTCGCCGCCCTCTCCCGTGTTGCTCTTACCACCCAACCGATTCATGGCGATCGCAAGCGTCTCATGAGATTCGCCGCTGATACTGCCAAGGCTCATCGCGCCGGTGCAGAATCGTTTGACGATTTCGGCGGTCGATTCGACTTCTTCCAAAGGAATCGCGGTCGCGTTTTCAAACTTGAAATCCAACAGCCCACGGAGCGTGCAGCGGGAACGATTGTCCTCGTTGATGGTGTGGGCAAACTTCCAATAAGCCGATTCGTCGTTCTTGCGTGCAGCGATCTGCAAGTTTGAGATCGATCCTGGTGACCAAGCGTGCTTTTCACCTTCCGCTCGCCAGTGAAACTCACCCAGGTTGGGCAGTTGCCGAAGCCGATCTTCGTCTCGTTCGGGATAGCCCAGCGAATGGCGGCGTAACGTTTCTTCGGCAATGATGTCAAACGAGACACCTTGGATCCGGCTGGCGGTGCCGACGAAGCATTTGTCGATGACTTCGTCACGCAGACCGAGCGCTTCAAATATTTGTGCACCCTTATAACTTTGCAGGGTGCTGATGCCCATTTTTGCCATCACCTTCAGCATTCCTTTGGCGACCCCTTTTCGGTAGGCCGCTACCACTTTGTCATCATCCATCGAGGGATCCATCAATCCATCGCGACGTGACTGCCACAGGGCCTCAAAGGCCAAGTAGGGGTTAATCGCATCGGCACCGTATCCAATCAGCAGGCAGTGGTGGTGGACTTCTCTCGCCTCACCGGTTTCGATGGCCAGACCGATCCGTGTTCGCTTCGCTTGTTTGACCAAGTGGTGATGGACTGACCCGACCGCTAACAGGGCACTGACTGGCACCCGATCGTGACAAATGGCCCGGTCACTCAGGACGATCAATTGAATCCCTTCGTCGGTCGCCGCCTCGGCTTCGGCTGCGATTCGATCGAGCGTTTTCAGGACGCCAGCTTTGCCCTCTTTGCGATCGAACGTGATGTCGATGACTCGGCTGTGCCAGCCTTTGTAGTCAATGTGTTCAAGCGCCGCGATTTCTTCATTGGTCAAAATCGGATGATCGACGAGTAATCGGTGGCAGTGCTCAGGGGTGGCATCGAGCAGGTTTTGCTCTGGCCCGATGTAGCACTCCAGCGACATGATCACCTCTTCCCGAATCGAATCGATCGCGGGATTGGTGACTTGAGCAAACAACTGCTTGAAGTAGTCATAGATCATCCGCGGCTTATCACTCAAGCACGCGATGGCGCTGTCGTTCCCCATCGAGCCGACAGGGTCACGGAGTTGTTCGACGAGTGGTCGAAGCATGAAGCTCATTGTTTCGGCGGTATAGCCAAAGGCCTGCATGCGGGGCAGCAATGATTGGCTGTCGAAGCCGTGGGGTTCACTTTCAGGGTGTAGGTCTGCCAGTCGAATTCGTTGTGACTTGAGCCAATTGCCGTAGGGCATTTTGCGAGCAAAGTCACTCTTGAGTTCCTCGTCCGGGATCAGACGCCCGGCTTCGAAGTCGATCAGGAACATCTTGCCAGGCTGCAATCGGCCTTTGCTTTTGACGATCGCCGGATCGACAGGCAAGACACCGACTTCACTCGCCATGATGACCCGGTCGTCGTGAGTGATGTAGTAGCGACTGGGCCGCAACCCGTTACGGTCGAGCGTGGCACCGATATATTTTCCGTCGGTGAACGCGATCGACGCCGGACCGTCCCATGGTTCCATCAGACAGGAAAAGTACTCGTAAAACGCCCGCTTCTCCTCGTCCATCGTGTCATGCTTCTGCCATGCTTCAGGGACCATCATCATGATCGCTTCTTGCAGCGTGCGGCCCGTCATCAGCATGAATTCAAGCACGTTGTCGAAGGTGCCCGAGTCGCTGCAGTGCGGTTCGACGACAGGAAACAGCTTCTGTAGTTCGTCGCCAAAGATATCGCTCTGGGCAGAACCCTCTCGCGCCCGCATCCAGTTGCTGTTCCCCCGCAGTGTGTTGATTTCTCCGTTGTGGCTCATGAACCGCAATGGCTGCGCGCGGTCCCAACTTGGGAATGTGTTCGTGGAGAACCGACTATGAACCATTGCCAAGTGGGTCTCGAAATCCTCATCCCGAAGGTCGGGGTAATACGGCAGAACCTGAGCCGGTGTCAGCATCCCCTTGTAGATGATGACTTTGGTGCTGAGCGAACAGATGTAAAACATCAACGCCTGTTGGAGCGTTTGACTGCCCCGCAATCGGTGGCTGGCCTGTTTGTGGATCATGTACAGCTTGCGATCAAAGGCATCGCCGGCAAGTCCTTCACCAGCGGCGACGAACAGCATCTCGATAACCGGTTCGCTCTGCCGCGCAGTTGGCCCCACATCAGCCAGTTCGGTCATCTGCGGGACATCTCGCCAACCGATCAGTTGCTGGCCCTCTTGGGCGATCAACTCTTCGATGGTCTGTTTGCAGAATGCTCGCTCTTGTTCGTCTTGCGGCAGGAAGACCAAACCAGCGGCGAACTGCTCTGCTTCGGGTAGCTCCACACCGAGGTCTTCGCGGGCGACTTTCGCGAGGAACTTGTGGGGCAAACCGCACATGATGCCCGAGCCATCACCAGTGTTGGGTTCACAACCGCAGGCGCCTCGGTGATCCATGTTCTGCAGGATCGTGTCGGCATCGAGGACGTTCTGGTGACTCGGTACACCCTGGATGTGAGCAATGAAGCCCACGCCGCAAGCGTCCTTTTCGTGTTCCGGGTCGTACAGGCCTTGAGCCTCTGGCAAATGAATGCGTTTGGGCTTCAGATCACCGGTTCGTTCGTCTGGCGACTGCGTCATTCTTATCTTCCTCTTCATTCGGTGCTTTCCGCCGGATTGCTCGGGCGGGACATTTCCTTCAGAGACGCGAATTCGATTTGCGACCAGAAGAGAAATGTTTTGGTTCTCTTGGTTCAGGCGACCACTGATGTGCCGCGATCGGATTCCAATGGTGGTTCTTCCCCGGCTGGTCTCCCCGTGCCGAAGCCAGTTCGCTTCTCTGCCTCTAATGGACGCCCCAGCAGCAGCGAACCAAATTCGCTGGAGGCTCGTGAGAGCCGGCCAGAACGTCGGAATATGATGCCGAGGGGACGGGTCATCCGTAATCCACGACAAGCGACCACTTGCAGTGATCCATGGGCCGTTTCCCGCCGGACCGCTGCCTCGGGGACAATTCCAATGCCCCGGTTGGCCTGAATCGCGCGGACCATCGAGTCCGCGTTGTCAAACTCCATTAAAACCTCGACCCGGATTCCCGCTTCGGCCAGGCCTTCATCGATGTGTTGTCGTAATTGGAGCTGTGGGTCGAATCCAATCATCTGGATGCCCATCAAATGGCTGATTGAGACGTCGCGGGCATTGGCCAGCGGATGCTGCGAAGAACAGACCAATCTCAGGGGTTCCTGCTGCCAAGGAACGAATTGCAAGTCCTTGCTGCGTTTCGGGAAGCTGACCAAACCGAAATCGACCTCACCAGCCGCCGTCATCTCGAACACGCGGTCTCGAGAGCCAAACTGCGGTCGCACTTTGACTTCGGGGTGCAAGCGAGAAAACGCTTCGGTCGCCTCCGGCATGTAGCTCAACCCAATCGAGACGATCGAACCGATCGTGATTCGACCGCTCAATTGCTCGCTGGTCGAACGCACCTCTTGTTCCAACCGCTGGTAGGTCCGCAAGATGCCCCGAGCTCCAGAGACAAATTGCTTGCCAGCTGCGGTCAGCACAAGCGGCCGCTTGGAGCGATCAATCAACTTGCAACCAAGTGATTCCTCAAGCAATTGCATCGCCTGGCTGACGGCGCTCTGCGTCAACTGGTGAGCGGCGGCCGCCTTGGAGAAGCTCCGTTGGTCAGCGATCGTGCAAAACAGCTCGAGTGTACGGAGATTCAAACGGAAACGCCTGCGGTGCTGTATTAATTAAGCTAATGTTACGCCGCTTGGGTGGCGGTTCGGTTAATGCAGGGTAAGGGAATCGGCGGTCAGCGTCAAGTCAATCACCGCTCAGGCCTCCAATGCTAGCAAGCTACGAGCCTGTTCGAGTTCCTGAGGTCAGTTCAACGCCACTCGCGAAATCGCGCTGTTCGCTCAGCCACAAGACGGGGCCGTCAAACGGAAAAATAGCCTGTCAACCTGAAGAGTCGACCGTCAACCGGAAGATCGTCAGCTGAAGATCGGCAACCCTGCGATTGTTTCCCCCGGAAACTGCGGAGCCCGAGTCGCTTGCCAGTCTTTCAATTCAGCGTCGTCCGCGGGTCACTCGTGAGGGGGGGCTCGTGTGGGGGAAAGGACTTGTGTGGGACCGATCTTGGCGATTAATCGGCCTGGCATTTTGGCGATTGTGCCGTTTCTTGGGCCGCAGAGGCAATCATTCAAAGGGGCCAAGTCGGTTCGTCGATAAACCGCAAAGCGACTCTATCCCTTCGTCCCGGTACTTCATTATGTGGCGCTCAGTTTTCATCGCCTTGGGCCTGATGGCGATCCTTATCGGTTTTGAATGCCTCTTCATCGAGAGCGCGATCTTCTACTCTCCGTCCGACACCGAGGCCAGCAGTTTCGTCAATCCCGTCGGTCAGCCAGCCTCGGATACCCGTCAATGGCGGCCGAAGGAGTGGTTCCCCTGGTTGATTCTGAGCACCGGTGCGATCACGGTTCTGTACGCATTTACGCTGCCGAAGCGATTTCGGTCGGTGATGGGCGCCTCCTGAGGCAGCGATGCGAACCAAGTCGAGGTATCCGCCTCGACCGGGCAGCTGGAAAACAAGTTGAGCAGCCTTCTCTGCTGCTCGGCGGAGGACCCAGTGAGGTGAGGTACCGAACCCCGCACAGTGGCCGACCTGCCACGGCCCCTCCTGATCCCAGCCCCTCCTGATCCCAGCCCCTCTAGCTCCCAGCCCCTCTAAATCGACGGTCACGAGCGACTGTTGAGAATCGCAGTCCTCAGAAGCTGCAGTCGTCAGAAGCTACCGTCCTCATAAATCGCAGTCGTCAGAAGCAGGGAGTCCTGCAAGCAACGGGGGGCTCGTCGCGATTACTCGTCGGACAGCAGTTGAATGCTTTCATCGACGATTCGGGTGTATTCGTCGCTTGACGTACCGTTTGTCGGTTGCACGAACGTTTGCGTGGATGATGCCGACGACTCAACGTCAGGGCTTGTGGTGGAGTCGGTATTGGCGGTTGGGTTCACCGCGGGGCCGACCAGCGGAATGAACTCGCCCTCTGGTCCCACCGCTTCCCCTTCGGCTGCGCTACCGGTCTTTCCCACATTTGCTTCGTTCGTTTCGCCTTCGCTGCCGACGGTTCCTGAGCCGTTTTCGATCCGTGCAAGTTCATTGAGGACCAGCAGAGCATCGAGGGCGGTCACTAGTGAATCAGCATTAACGTCGTAGCAGAAATTGGAATTGCCACGACCGGCAGGGCCTGGTCCGAAGTTGTTCAGGAAGTTAATGATCACCAGTGCGTCAGCAGCGGTGACACGTTCGTTATGGTCGACGTCGTAAGGATTGTCGTGGTTATGGAACGGTGCGCTGTTCTCTCTCACCTCGATAATGAATGTCTCGCTGATGGATGCGAGCGAGGCTTTCAGTTCGGCGGTAATCGTCAATTCGATTTCACTCTGTGCCGACCGTTCGACCGTTCGGTTATCAAGTAGTTTCAGAGTTCCGTCGGCGATTTCGAAACGCGGATCGTCGACGGAGAGTTCGTAGTACGACCTGCTGTCGAGGCCATCAACGAAGACTTTGCCAACAGCATCACCGGGGTGCAATTCCAGGACGGTTTGATTGCTCAGCGCGAGACTGGTTGGCGCCTCGGGGACATCGATCACCGAGATTGTGATCGGTTCGGTCAGTTGTTGGCCGTCGGTTTCGCCGGTCGCCGTAATGTTGACGACAACCGTTTGTTCTGTTTCATAATCCAGTGCGATGCCATCTTTTAGTTTCAGCACCTGATTGGCGGTCAGCTCGAATCGTGCGTCGTCGA
>JAQWPZ010000215.1 GCA_029245125.1 Rubripirellula sp. | reverse complement strand
TCTGTACCGAACGTTTCAAGACGAAAAAACCAGTCTGATGGGGGTTGATGGTGGAGACTACGCTGATCTCACCTTGACCCTACAATTCCGGCGGCGATACGATTTCTACTTCGCTAGCACTTCATCCGGGCCATTTTGAGGTTCGCCTCGGGACACCAGCGTGAGGGGAAACCATTTATTTCCTCTGCTCTGGCATCCGAATCGGAACCGCAAAATGGCAGTGACTCGGATGGGTGGTTCCCAGAGAGTTGGTCGTCGAGGCTTCGTTGTCAAGACGACTGATCGCAAACGAATCGCTAACGAAACCAATAAAACCCGCAATTTGTAAGGTCTTCCGCTCTCGCGAAACTTTTCCTGTAAAACCGACTGACCCAAGTGGCGGTTTAGAAATCAGGGGACGCTGACGAGCAGCGGTGCCATATCCTCCATCCCGGTATCACCGGCCTGAGCCGACCGAAAGTCGTAACCCATGAGCACCAGCCCGTTCGAGATTTTTCGCCGCAACCTAAAGCCGCTGATGGTCTTATTGACCGGATTGGCTCTGTTCGCGTTCGTTGTCCTGCCAGTCATGGACACGTACATGCGGTCGGGTGCCGCCGGATCTAGCGATGCAGTCGTCGCCAGCTACGGAAACACGAAATTGACCCAGTCGCGAGTGGAATATTTCACTCGGAACCATCAATCGCTTGTCCGATTCCTTTACGAATTGGCTGATCAAACAATCTCGAGAGGGGGCGCACCCCAGACCGCCGGATTCCAGTTAGACCCCCAAACCCAACAGATTCGCTCGGTTGGGATCAATCAAGAACCGAGTATGGAAGGCACCGTACGGACGTTGATGCTGGCCAGCCAAGCTCAAAAGCAGGGGTTTGATCTGGATGATGCTGCGATCAAATCTTGGCTCGACCTTTTCACCAACGAACAGTTCAGCGACAAGGAAATCGACGGAATGCTGAGGAAGTCGACCCAGAACCGAATGGGCCGACCGCACCTCAATGAACAGCTGAGGAGCCACTTGTTGGCTAATGTCTTTTTGAGCCGTGGGATGAGTGGATTGTACACGGGCGGCGGACCTGGATCGCTTCCCTTGGCGACGCCGGAGGAGCAGTGGTCGAATTTCCTGAAGCTGAATCGGAACGCCGTCGCGACCGCCTACGGAGTTCTGGTCAACGATTACATCGATCAAACCAGCGAGACCCCCTCCGGTGAAAAAATCCAAGAGGTCTATGACGAAGGCAAAAATCGATACGCCAGTGAGCAATCTCCCGAACCTGGTTTTCGCCGTCGCTACGCTGCGAGATTTGAGTATCTGTCCGGGAGCTTGGGTTCCTTTTTAGATGACGAAGTTGCCAAGCTGAGCGAAGAGCAAATTCGGGCTGAATACGAAAAGCAACTCGCTGGTGGAGAACTAAGACTGCCTGAATCTGAAATGGTCGTGCCTCAAGCCGATGATGGCACCGAGGATGCAACTACTGCACCCGCAGCGGGCGATGAGCCAGCCGCAACGGGCGATGAGCCAGCCGCAGCGGGTGATGAGCCAGCCGCAACGGGTGATGAGCCAGCCGCAACAGGTGATGAGCCAGCCGCAACGGGTGATGAGCCAGCCGCAACGGGCGATGAACCAGCCGCAACGGGCGATGAGCCAGCCGCAACGGGCGATGAGCCAGCCGCAGCGGGCGATGAGCCAGCCGCAACGGGCGATGAGCCAGCCGCAACGGGCGATGAGCCAGCCGCAGCGGGCGATGAGCCAGCCGCAGCGGGCGATGAGCCAGCCGCTCCTGAAGCGACTGATCAATCTGCACGTTCATTGAAGGCGGTTCGGTTGGTAGCCACCCAGGAGAGTGGTCAAGCCGAGGCTGCGACCGATCAGGCAGTAGTGGTGGAAGCTTCTGAGGAACTCGTTGAAGCTGATTCGCCAGCGACTGGTGAAGTTGCGGAAGAGATTGAGTCGCCGCAGGATGTCGCTTCTGAGAGCGTAACCGCGACGGAGGCGGAGGCTAATGCAACGCCCGCTACCGAAGAAGCACCCGCTACCGAAGAAGCACCCGCTACCGAGCCTGCCGTCCGAACCTTCGAGGATGAGCGTCAACGCATCGCCGAGCAATTGGCGGCGCCGGCCGCAGCAATTCGCTTGAACGCCGTTCTCACCGAGGCGTTCACGCAGATGCAGACTTACAACAACTTGCTGTCGATTTACAAAGGCGACCTGGAGTTCTACGAAAGCAAGATCGCGGCTGGTGAAGAAATCGATCAGCCGAAGGAGCCCAAGCGTCCAGATTTGAAGAAATTCGCGGAAGACAATGGTTTGGAGTACGAAGAGATTGGGCCATACTCCGTCGCGAATATTCAGGATGAGCCGATCGCATTGTCTACCGAACCGGGGACACAGATGGGACCTGGACCGGGATTCCCAATCCTGATGTATGGCTTCAACAACGGGCAAACTAGGTTCGAGCCTGAGCAGTTGCTGTACCCGGTCCGAACGACTAACGCAACTGATGGAATGCAGTACCTCTCCTGGAAGACGGAAGAAATCGAGGCGTATGTTCCAACCTTGGAGCAGGCCCGCGAAGAAGTTGTCGACGCAATCCGATTTGCTGACGCACGGAAGATTGCTGAAAAGGCAGCGAAAGAAATCGCTGAGCAATTGACCGACGGCAAATCATTCGCGGATGTCGTTCCGGAAGCCCGTAAGGATCAAATTCAAGGAACGATCGCCCCATTCACTTGGATGCAATCGTTTGGCTTCCAGGGGGCATCGATCGGAAATGTGGAGGAACTGGATTCGGTCGGAGAGGACTTCATGAAGGCTGTTTTCAATGCCGCTGAGGGACAACCGGTTGTCTCAGCCAACCAGCCAAAGACGGTTTACTACGTCGTCGAGCCGACGCGATTTCAACCGGCTCTCGATGAATTGAAGATTCAGTTCAAGCAACCAACGAACCGAATGATGGCCATGCTGTTGGGGAATGACAGTGGCAGCATCATTTCTGATTTCTACAAGAATGTGGATGAAGATGCTGACTACGTGAATTTCATGAATCAGGACCAGGAGTAGTCGGTAGATGCCGCTGTTTGGCAGCCCGACAGATTGGATTGAAATCTCTTACAAAGCCATCCGCTTGTCGGATGGCTTTTTTTATGGAGTCAGTATCGCAATCACAGTTACGGAAATCGAAAGCTGGGCCACTTTGTAATTGGGGCGAGCAGTAGGTTGGTATCAGTCGCGAAATCCGCAACTCGCACCCATCGATTGACAGAAGGGTTTCGTACCATTGTCTGCGATCTATGAACGGCGAGAGGTCGGCCAGGGAGGTGCGTTTGGGGAACCGAAATGCATGGCTTAGCGATTGGTTGTGCAGCGAGCGGCTTGCCTTCCTTTGCCTCTGGGGGGGAATCATTCGCGAGGTTGTAGTTATGCGGCAGTTTGGCCAAACCCGCCGGATCAGATTGCTCTGGCAGAAAGGCGGCAAAAAAAAATGGCTCTCGGAAAGGAAAAATGCCGATAACCCCGCTAACCGTAAAGGCGAGGCTTGTTCGAATCGGCACCAAGGATGAAGGCAACATGGGGCAGACGATCTACACAGAGAAGTACGGCAAGATCAATCTATTTTGGATTCGTCTGCTGTATGCGTGTACGGCTTTTCTGGGAATCACCGTCGGATCGACGATGCTCATCGCCCCAGATTTTTCCCGAAAAGTGGTTGGTATCCCATTTAGCCTACCTGTCCAAGACCCCGTAATGTACGGGGCGGTCGCAGGGATTTGGACGACCGTTGGAATCCTTTGCGTCTTTGGTTTGCGAGCGCCGCTTCGATTTTTGCCGCTCTTTACGCTGCAATTGATCTACAAGTCGCTGTGGTTCGTTTTTGTCTTCTTTCCGATGTACTTCAGTGGTGAGTTTCCGGATTACGGCTGGGCATCGGTGGTAGGGAACCTGATCTGGATGTTGCTCGATATCAAGGCGATTCCGTGGCGGTATTTGTTCGCCAAAGACGAACCGCTGCAGACCGTGCCTGCTCCTCCGGTTAGGTCTGCTACGCCAATTCGAGGGGTTCCTGGCCTGGCTCGATAATCCGCCTCGCCCGAGGAATCTGGCTCGTAGAACTGTTGGCCGGATCGCCTGTCTGCGACATCTCATACGCCCTGCCCCCGCGGTCTTGATCTGCAGGGGCTGGGCTGCGTTTCGTTTCCTCGGGACGGGCCGTTTTTGGATTGAGTCCAGGGAGTTGAAGGTCGTTGCCTATACTCTTCGCCCGACTTCCTTCTCTTCGTTGTCGAGGACCACTCTCCTACCTACAATGAGGCGAACGTAGGCGTTAATCAGGGGTTGGAGTTTTCATGGCACTTTTGTCGACGACGACGAGCGAACAAGACGGTCCAAGCGAATTCGAGTTGGTGGAGGCCGAGACAACGATTGGTCGGCATCCCGAATGCACCATTGTGGTAGATGCAGGTGCCGTCAGTCGCTACCACGCCAAAATCCTGCAGCAGGATGATGGTTTCATGGTGGAGGATGCTGGTAGTCGCAATGGCACCTATGTGAACGGGCATCTGTTGAGCGGCGCGCAGTTCCTTCGAACGGGTGACAAGATTCGGATCAGTGAGGTCGAATTCACTTTCGAAGATGGGGAGGTTCCCGAATTTGTTAAGGGTGGAGCCGACATGACCTTTGAGGGGAACAACTTCGGCATCTTGATGACCGATGACGAACCGGAGACGGAGCAGTTTGGCTCGTCGATGGTTGACTTTCGCAGTTCAAGTGACGGCCTGAAAATCAAGGCGACGCCCGAAGCCCGACTTGAGGCGTTGACCCGAATCTTTAGCAACCTCGGTGAAGCTTTATCGATCGATGAAGTGCTGCCTAAGATTTTGAGCAGTCTGTGTGATATTTTTCCCGCGGCCGACCGTGGGTTTGTCGTGATGCAAAACAGCGAAGGACTCCTCATCCCACGTTGGGTGAAGACCCGGATCGCACAAGACGAAACAGAGACAGTGCGAATTAGCCGCACGATTATTAAGCAAGTCATGACCACCGGTGAGGCAATCCTGTCTGTCGATGCAACTGAGGATAGTCGCTTCGATAGCAGTCAGTCGATCGCCGACTTCTCGATCCGATCCATGATCTGTGCACCGTTGACGGACAGTGAAGGTCACGCCTTTGGCGGTCTGCAAATTGATTCCGCCAGTGGCCGAGGGCACTTCAGCAATGAAGATGCCGATTTGTTGGCCGGGGTCGCAAAGCAAATTGGGATCGTGATCCGAAATGCCGAGTTACACGAGAAAACACTTCAACAGCGTGAAGTGGAACAGGATCTCAAGCACGCAACTGAAGTTCAGCAGGCGTTTCTCCCGCAGATACCACCTGCGGCGACCGGCTACCGAGTCTGCAGTTACTACCAAGCTGCCAATCACATCGGCGGAGATTATTTTGATTACATCCCGCTTGCCGACGGCCGAATTGCTGTCGTAGTGGCTGATGTTGTGGGGCACGGAGTCGCAGCGGCCATGTTCATGGCGAAATTAGCGGCGGAAACCCGCTTCTGTCTCGCCAGCGAACCTGATGTTGCCAAGGCCATCATTCGCTTGAATGACGGGATGAGCAACCTAGAGATCGAGCGGTTCATTACCTTCTTGGTTGTCGTGATCGATCCGACCAGCAATAAAGCGACGATTGTCAACGCCGGGCACATGCCACCGGTAATCCGCCGTGCAAATTCTTCAGCGATTGAAGAGCCCGGCGAAGAAGAGTCCGGTCTACCCATCGCGATCGCCGAGGGAATGGACTACGAGGCGGTCGAGATCGACTTGTTGCAGGGTGATTTGGCTGTTCTCTATACCGATGGAATCAATGAAGCAATGGATTCCAGCGATGCGGAGTTCGGGATCCAACGAGTGAAAGAATTGACGGCGTCTGAAGGGAACGCGGACGAAGTCAAAGATCGTATCGTTGCAGCGGTTCTGGAACACGTTGGCGACGCGCCCCCGTTTGACGATATGTGTTTGGTTGTCATCGAGCGGACGGCAAATGCTCCGTCAGGCGACGGGCAGCAAGTCGAAACAGCGTCTCCAGCAGCATCGACGCTTGATACCGCCGAGATTTCCCCTAGCGGTGGCGACTTGGGAACAGATGCCTCCTAATAGCTGCCGTTGAACTCCGCGAAGACTCTGCCCCCGCTGGGAAGTGAGAATGGATTCCGATACAACCCTCCGTTATCAGGTGCGATTTCTTGGGCGAGTCCAAGGGGTTGGGTTTCGAATGACCTGTGTCTCGCTGGCCGAAAACTTGTCAGTGCACGGTACCGTTCGAAATGAGCACGACGGTTCGGTTCTGCTCGATGTCGAAGGCGTGCCGGCAGAGGTTGAGCGGCTGTTGAAGCGAATCCAACGGCAAATGGTTGATAACATTCAAGAAACGTTGGTTGATGAACGACCGCCCAGCAAGCAAGCCGGAGGGCTGCGTATTCGTTATTGAATGTTCCTAAGTGAATGTTGTTGGCTTGAGATTGAGTGCGATAAAAACGCAGACCCTTGGAATCAATGGAGGGATTCGGCTTGTCGGATCTGGACCTTTACGACTATCAGCTTCCGCGCGAGAGAATCGCGCAAGATCCATTGGCCACCCGCAGCGATGCGCGGCTGATGCTTGTCGACCGTAGCACCGGGAGCATCGACCATTATCATGTCCGCGATCTTCCCGATTTGCTGCGGTCAGAAGATACCCTCGTTTTGAATAACAGTCAGGTCGTACCCGCTCGCTTGGTCGGGTACCGGACTTCCACCAGCGGTCGTTGGCAAGGGCTCTTTCTAAAAGCGGACGAATCGACTGGTGTCTGGGAACTTCTCACCAAAACGCGTGGCACGTTGAAGCAGGGTGAGTCGCTGACCATTCAAGATCGCCACGGTCGCGATGGTATGAGATTAAAGGTTGTGGCGAGAACAGAGACGGGCAATCTCTTGGTGACGCCGGAACTGCCGGATACCTTTGTGCCGCTGGAAGAGGATTCAAACCAGCCGCTCGATTCACCGGTTGATTGGCTGCAACGATTTGGGCGGATTCCTTTACCACCCTACATCCGCGATGGCCAAATGGTCGACGCAGATACCACCAATTACCAAACCGTCTTTGCCAAGGAACCGGGCAGCGTTGCGGCACCGACAGCCGGATTGCACTTCACTGACAAGTTGCTCAGCCAGGTGCAATCCAAAGGGGTGGAGACGTGTGAAGTCACTTTGCATGTGGGGATTGGTACTTTTCGACCGATTCAAACCGATCGGTTAGAAGATCATGTGATGCACGAAGAATGGCTTCGAGTCGATCAGGATACTGTCGATCGGATCAACTCAAGGCGCCAGTCCGGCGGTCGCTGTATCGCTGTCGGGACCACCAGCGTGCGTGTTCTTGAGAGCGCAGCGGAGTCTGGCCAATTAAATCCATTGGCCGGAAAGACGGATCTGTTCATCCGTCCTCCGCATTCGTTTCAAGTTGTTGACACCATGATTACTAATTTCCATTTGCCGCGGAGCTCGCTATTGGTGCTAGTCAGCGCCTTTGCTTCTCGTGAATTGATCATGAAGGCTTATCAGGAAGCAATCGCCCAAGAATATCGCTTCTTCAGCTACGGCGATGCGATGATGATTGTCTAGCCAAACCGATTTGGCCAGATCTTATCTCCAGCTGGTCACTGCGAACCGGCTGTCGTCAATCGCGTTCTGCTTTGGTGAGACCCCGCTCTAAGTACCGCCTTCGGAAGGCGAGCCCCCAAATTGCAAACGGCAGTGTCTTTGGACTGCAGTGTCTTTGGAATGCTGGGCTCGAAAATGCTGGGCAGGTCCAACGTCTAGATCGGAATGCTAGATCGGAATGCTAGATCGGCGGTGTGCCAAGGTCTCGTCTGACCTTGGTCTCGCTTTTGTCACCGGATGGTTTGGCGGATTTTCGGGCCTGCTCACGAATTTTCGTGGGAATATCGCGACACGTTGGTGAACTTGCGATCACGAGTCGCCAAATATTCACTGTCTTGGGCGTCAGATTCATGCCAGTCGGACCTCGGATTGAAGGGATTAGTCCGCTTGATCCAAACAGTGCGTATCGGCCGGTCTCGGTGTTGGTTTCGGGCCTAAATTTTTGCGTTCAAGTGCGACTGTTGAACGAAGCGTGACCAAAGATTCCGCAGATGACCACTAACGAGACTGCGGCACTGAGTTTGTTGCCTGTCCTCTGGAGCGGTCCTACTTCCGAACTCAGCCGGATTCGAAGATCCGGATACACAATTTTCGATAGGGCGATTAGCTGCTCGTAGAGGTTTTTAAGATATGACAAGAATTAACTCAAATGTGGCGTCGCTCGTAGCTCAGAACCGACTTCAAACCAGCAATAAGGACTTAGGCCTAGCGTTGACTCGCTTGAGCACAGGTCTTCGCATCAACAGCGGTTCGGACGATCCGGCCGGTTTGATTGCTAGTGAAGCTCTGCGAAGCGAAATTACCGGCATGAATAAGGCCATCAGTAATACGAAGCGAGCAAGCCAGATTATCACGACAGCGGACAGTGCCTTGGGCCAAGTCAGTAGCCTGTTGAATGACGTTCGCGGATTGGTCGTTGAGGCGGCAAACAGCGGTGCCCTGAGTGATGAGGAAGTGGCTGCGAACCAACTCCAAATCGATAGTTCTTTATCCGCCATCAACCGAATTTCACAAACGACGACTTTCCAGGGGCGAAAGTTGCTCGACGGTTCGCTTGATTACGTCAGCGATGTCGGTGGCGTCGATTCAGTGCAGGACGCCAACATCACACGTGCTAAGGTCGGCTCATCCGCTTTGGATGTGGAAGTCGTCGTCAGTTCAGCGGCGACGCAGGGTTCAATCACTGCCGCTTCCACTGGATTCTCAACCGCGGCAGCGGCAACCGTTTCGTTCGGCAACGGTACGGAATCAATCGATGTCACGGCGGCCACATCGGGATCTGAATTCAACGATGTGCAAATCAACTTTGTTGATGACACCGGTGCTGGTGATGTGGCGGCTGCGGCGGCTTATGATGCCGACCAGAAAGCGATCACGGTTACGTACAACTCGACCGCTGGCACCGCGACGAATAAAGACTTTGCTTCGGTGGTTACGGCAATCAACGGTTTAGGTGATTTTGGTGCCGCTCTCGGCGGTGGTGTTGGCACGGTAGCATTCGCTGAGCCAACCGGGACGGTCAGTACCGCGAAAACGGGTGGTGAAGTCCTTGCTGATGACTTGGTCTTCCAACTTAGCGGAGCCCAGGGAGCCGAGACCTTCAACTTCGGATCTGGCACATCGAAAGCCGAGATCGCTGCTGCGGTTAATCTTGTGACGGACAGCACAGGCGTTGGAGCGGCAGTCACCTCAGGTGCGTTGGTGCTCTCATCAACTACCTACGGAAGTGAAGGTTTAGCCGCGGTTGACGTAATCAGTGAGGGAAGCAGCGGTGCTTTCGCCACGAATCTAGATAGCACCCGTGCCTTGGGAACTGATATTGTTGCTTCGGTAAACGGTGTGGAGGCATCTGGCAGCGGAAATGAGTTGTCGATCAACACCAGCTCACTCGCTCTCAGCTTGACCGTTGACAGCAGCGGATCGAACTTTAGTTTCAGCATCTCCGGTGGTGGGGCAACCTTCCAGTTGGGGCCTCAGGTCACCAGCAGTCAGCAAGCTAGCCTTGGCATCAGTAGCGTTAGCACAGGCCAGCTCGGTGGTGCCAACGGACGTTTGTACGAGCTGGGCAGCGGCCAAAGCAAGAGTTTGACGAATGACGTTCAGGGTGCCTCGGATGTCATTGATGATGTCATTTCGAAGGTGACAGCGATGCGAGGGCGATTGGGTGCGTTCCAATCAACGACGCTTGATAGTAACCTCGTCAGTTTGAACGAGACGTCGGCCAACCTCCAAGAAGCAGAAAGTTCAATTCGTGATGCTGACTTCGCTCAAGAATCAGCCCGCCTGACACGTGCTCAAATTCTTGTTCAATCGGGTACCAATGTGCTGGCACTCGCCAATCAGAATCCTCAGAACGTTCTTGCTCTGATCCGATAGACGCAATTAAGAACCATCTGCTTAAATATCAAAACGCCCGAGGCATATGCCTCGGGCGTTTTTTTTGATGGTAGCTGTTTTGGACTGGTTGGTTTAGTCGGCATGAACAAGAAGTAGGCAATTCCATCTCGCATCACCGCGATGCGTCGTCCGATCGCTGCCTTCATCAGCTCCGGCATTATGCAGTCGTTAGGCCTCCAGTTTCTATCGTTAACGCTATTAGAAAACCGGATTTGGAGGTTCAATCGTTATCTTGCGTGCTCCGAAATAGCTCGCCGCGGTGGTAAGACGACGAAGACTTCAATACATTTCTGTTTGATCTTTGTGATAAGTAGAGGGAGGGAAAGAACTTCTGATGACAGACAGACTATTCGAAGTGAAGGAACAAGTTGTCTTGGTTTCCGGCGGCAGTCGGGGCATCGGACGTGCGATTGCCGCGGGCTTCGCCGAGCGGGGTGCATCTGTGGTTATCTCTGGCCGCAAGCAGAAGTCGCTTTCATCGGTTGCGAATCATCTATCAGAGCTCGGGTCACCGGTTCAGGGGATGGCTTGTGACGTGGCGGAACCTGAACAAATTGAGGCGTTGGTCGAGTCGGTCCTCCAAGATTATGGCCGCATCGATACCCTGGTGAATGTGGCTGGCGTGAATCGTCGCAAGCCCGCACTTGACGTATCGGTGGAGGATTTCGATTTTGTGATGGATATCAATCTCCGTGGATCCTTTCTGCTGTCCCAAGCCGTGGGACGCCACATGATTGAACGGGCGCGAGGATCGCAGATCAATATTGCCTCGCTCAACTCAGACCGCCCATTGAAAGATGTTGCTCCGTACGCGATGAGCAAGGCCGCGATGGCGCATATGACGCGGTCTTTGGCGCTTGAATGGGGCCCCTTGGGTGTTCGCGTGAACGCGTTAGCACCTGGGTTTATTCTGACCGATTTGACCCGCCAGTTGTGGTCCGATGACACAATGCAGCAATGGGGCAAAGCCAATACACCCCAGGGACGGTTAGGCAAGCCTGAGGACATGGTTGGTACGGCCATCTTCCTGGCTTCCCCGGCCGCCGAATTTATGACGGGGTAAGTCCTCTATGTCGACGGTGGATTTACCGCGGGATCAGCATGGCCAATACCTGCTGGTGGTGGCCAAGACTGAAGCGGAACGTATTCCTACAAAATGCAAGACGGTAAATTTTCATGTTTCGCTTTCTGCTTTTTGCGGTGACAAGTCTGTTCGGTGTGACCTGCGTTACCGCTCAAACGTTACGACCCGTTGATGATCGACCCAACGTGATTGTTGTCATGGCCGACGATGTCAGCTGGGAAGCCTTCGGTTGCTATGGAGCCAAGGAATACCGCACGCCGAATATCGATTCACTGGCTGCCGAAGGGATACGGTTCACGCACTGCTATTCGACACCGATTTGTACGCCGTCACGCGTCAAGTTGATGACTGGTAAATACAATTTCCGAAATTACACACATTTCGGCTATCTCAATCCGAAAGAAAAAACATTCGGACAATTGCTTCAACAGGCTGGCTATAAAACTGTCATCGCGGGGAAGTGGCAATTAAATGGACTCTACAACGGCTTGCCGGGATCTGATGACAGGGATCGACCGATGCGGGCTGGCTTTGATGAAGCATTGCTGTGGCAGGTGACGAAGGGAAAGGGCTTGCGCGGTGGTGGCGGGGAACGTTTTTGGAGTCCACCACTCGAGAAAAACGGCCAACTACAAACGATCAAGCAGAATGCGGGAAAGTATGGT
Organism: Rubripirellula sp.; assembly: GCA_029245125.1. Classification (GTDB taxonomy): domain Bacteria; phylum Planctomycetota; class Planctomycetia; order Pirellulales; family Pirellulaceae; genus Rubripirellula. The sequence goes on along the minus strand of JAQWPZ010000215.1, from coordinate 17,351 downwards.
CCCGACCTCATGTGTGACTTTCTCTGTGACTTCATGCAACGACATCAGAATGAGCCATTCTTTGTCTATTATCCGATGGTCCTTGTTCACGATCCGTTCGTGAAAACACCAGACACGATTGGCGACGCAATTCCTGATCAATCTGCAAATAAAGCACCGAAGAGCATGCAAGCACGGAAGGAAAACTTCGTGGCAATGGTTCAGTACATGGACAAACTCGTCGGTCGCCTCGTGGCGAAAGTGGATGCGCTTGGTGTTCGTGAAAACACGATCATCCTGTTTACGGCAGACAACGGCACCAATACATCAATCACCTCCCAGTGGAATGGTAAAACGATCCAGGGCGGAAAAGGAGGAATGACCGATATGGGCACGCACGTTCCGCTCGTTGTCTCTTGGAAGGGGACCTCTCCGAATGGCAAAGTGTTGGCTGACCTTGTCGAATTTACCGATTTTTATCCGACGCTTGGGGCAGCCGCCGGTGTCGAGCTTGGCGAAAATGATCCTATTGATGGACGCAGCTTTCTACCGCAACTCCGTGGCAATCGTGGGAATCCAAGGAAATGGGTGCTCTGCCATTACGAGCCTTATTGGAACAAACAGCCTGGTCAATTTGCGCGAACGCAACATTTCAAACTCTATCGCGACGGTCGGTTTTTTCGGGTGCCTGGCGATCTTGAAGAATTGAATTCGATCGCGGTGGGCCAAGGTGGCGATGACGGCGAACAGGCACGTCAACAGCTGCGACGCTTGCTGGAATTGTGCCCGCCTGTTCCAACTGGATCGGGCAACCGCAATACAGTTAAGCGACCAGTTTATCCCGCTTGGGATGGTCTGCTGACGCGTTGAGGTCGCTCGTAACTTATTGACTACTTTTTGTTGCTTCCGAGAAACTGGACCGGCACTTTTTGACGCCAGCGCGGTCGGAAAGTTGTCTGGGCATTCAGCAATTGTGACGCCCAAGCATTTCCCCGCGGACAGTGTTTGATGCAAACCGTTAACGCTCTACAAGGGTCCGCCTTTGATCGATTGCATCTTCGCTTAAGCCTGCATCGCTTAAAGCCGTTAGCAGCGTGCGTTCGGCTTGAGCCGTTGCTGCAAAAGTACGTGTGATTCGTATTTTCACACCACTTTCATCACCGGTTATGGCTTTTGCAGCATTCACAATCTCCAGTACGGTTTTCTGTTCCCGTACAAATTCGAGTTCGCGTTGTCCGACTGCAAACAGATAGTCGTCACCGTCAATCAGCACATCGACGAGATCAAGTACTTCCAGTGGTGGAGTTGTTTCAACGGCTTCGGTTTGTTTTGCTGGGTCAGTTGGTTCAGCGGGGCCCTGCAGCAGTTCAGTCGAGACGACCGCCTGCTCTGGCACAGGCTCCACCGATTGTTGATCCTCCGTCTCAGTGCTCGTTGATTCCGAATCATTCACGTTGGGTGGATTGAAGTTCAATAAACCCAAAAAGCTGAGGATCGCAAATAGAGCTGCGGAAATCGCAGCGGCGGGGATCAATTTCAGTTTCCCTGGAATCAGCTTGCGAGTTTTTTTGGTGTTCATTTTTCGTCGCTTTGATCAGGTACCGGTGTTTGATCGTTAACAGGGCTTCGAGGAGGCGGTTCGTTGCGAGGAACCGTCTGCAGGTCTCGAGTGGGATCGGTGATTGCCCCAATCACTGCGTATTCGAATCGCGTGCGTCCGCCGGAGTCTTTGTTTAACCACTCGATTACATCGGGCATTGCATCGAGCACGGGTTGATAATTCCCGGCGGTCGCACGTGGACTAAAGGATACCAGAATGACCACCAGTCCCTTGGGCTGGGGAATCTGCGAGTAGGCTGCCCGCATTTGTGCGATGAACTCATCAGCACGAGCCGACTGGGTTGTCGCCTCAAGGCGAAATCTTTGTGTGCCGCTGATCGCTTGGCCAGGCTGCATTTCGGTATCGCCGCGATTCGAAACGTGTAAGGTCCACACCTCGGCACGCTTCAGCAATTCGTCGTAGCCGGCAAGGAACCGTAACACCTGCGTGCTATCGGCCTCTCGAATGGACTCAGCCCGTTCTTGCGCCGCTCGGATGGTTTCTGCGGAGGTCGCGGGGGAAAGTTCACGATCAATAAGCGTTGCATCAACCTTCAGCAATTCTTGAACCAAGGCTTCGGTGAAGGCCTGTTGCCGCATGGTTTGTTCGACTTGCGTCAACGCTTCATCACGCTGATTCCTTAGTTGACGATTTTCCAGAATGAGTTGGTCTCTTAAGCGAGACAATTCATTGCTTTGCTCCTCAAACGCTGCGTCGAGGGAATCGCGTGTCAATGCGATTTCTTGTTCGCTCTTTAGTTTCGATGCGTCGCTGGTTCGATGAAATTCTAAATACTGGGCGAAGACGATGATCAGCAGCAAATCCATCAATGACGTTAGCTGGAATCGGATGCTTCGTGAACGGACCAGGTCGAGAGTGCGATTCACGAGTTCGCGTCCTCGACCGACAGCGAGGTCGTGACGAGTTCCCTTTTTACTTGGAGCACCATGTCACGAACGGTTCGGCGATTTTCGGTAAGCCGAGCGAACAAGGTTTCGTAGTAGCTGTGCACGACCATCAGCAAGATTGCCATCGCCAGGCCGGCAAACGTGCTGTCGATGGCAACGCCGAATCGCTCGACGATGACCCCGACGGTAGCGGTGGAATCGGCCGCTGGTTCTCGCATGGCGAGCCACAAAGCAAAGATTGTCCCCAGGACTCCTAGCAGCGGATAGATTTCAATCCCGCTCCTCGCAACATTCCAGCAAGTTTCAAAGCGAAAGGACGCGAGATAGGGGCGTTGTTCATCCAGGATCGAAATGCGTTGGGTAAGTTGTTCACGATCACTTGGGTTGTCAAGCGATTCACGAACGTCCGAGACAAACGCGTCGACTTGGTCGGTCAGATGGCCTCGCCAATCAAGCCGACTGCGGTGGTGGACGCCATCGGTGAAGCGTTCCAACAGCTGTGCCAGCGAGCGAATATCCCTGCCCGCCCAGAGGCGTAAAATCCAGAACGCGACCAAATGTAAAACCCCGAGGATTAAAATCATCGGTGTGAACCAAGTGGTCGCGAAATCAAGCAACATTGCGCATCCAATCAAATTGGCTGGGTCGAAGTTATGGCCGCAACTCAGCCTGTCGTTCTGCAGACAACACAGCGACATCGCTGTCGTCTTCGTATTGCGTTCTCAACCGCTCGAGTTCCTGCTTCATCTTGGCGATTTCGTCAGCGTACTCAGGGTTGTTGTACTGGTTTGTGAGTTCATCTGGATCGTTTTGCAGGTCGTAGAACTCCCACTCATCAAACTGATAGAACCTCATCAGTTTATAGCGTTGGGTGCGTACGCCGTAGTGCCTCGGCACCATATGAACGCTCGGATATTCGTAATAGTGGTAGTAGATACTATCACGCCATGAATCGGGAGTTTCACCCTTCAAGAATGGAACGAGTGAAGCGCCTTGCATATCAGCCGGAATGTCTGCCTTGGCGATTTCCAAGAACGTTTCGGCATAGTCGAGGTTTTGGACCAGAGCGTTATTGTCGGTCCCAGGTTTTGTGACACCCGGCCATTTGACGATCAACGGCATCTTGAGTGATTCGTCATACATCCAGCGTTTGTCGTACCAGCCGTGATCGCCGATGTAGAAACCTTGATCCGAGCTGTAGATGACGACCGTGTTTTCGGAAAGCCCCAAATTCTCAAGGGTTTCCATGAGGGTGCCAACGCTCTCATCGACACCACGAACACAACGTAAGTAATTTTTGGCGTATCGCTGATACTTCCAGCGCACCAATGAATCAGCGCCCAAATTGGCGGCGTGAAAGGCTTCGTCAAGCGGTGCGTAATGCTCACGCCATGTCTTCAACTGGGTTGGCGTCATTCGCTGCATATTGCGCCAAGCGGATTTGTCGTAACGTCCCTTCAGTGCATCGCCGTCAAAGCCAGGCACTAGATCGACGAAGAGATCAAAATTCAGGTGCATGTGGCGATCAATTTCGAGTTCCTGATAGCGGGCTGGTGGCGCGTTGTCGTGCCATTTGTCAAACAGAGTGTTGGGTTCGGGTAGATCTTGATCTGCGTAGAGGTTGAGATGACGTAGTGCCGGCATCCAGTTTCGGTGTGGAGCTTTATGTTGGACCATCAACATAAAAGGCTTGTCTTGCTCGCGGCCCTGCTTGAGCCACTGGACGGCTAAATCAGTCACCACATCGGTGCAGTGTCCCTCGATCCGTTTTCGTCCATCGGGGGTGATCATGTCTGGGTTGTAATAAAGGCCCTGGCCGGGCAAAACCTTCCAGTCGTCGTAGCCCTGCGGTTCACCCTTCAGATGCGATTTACCATAGATTGCAGTCGTATAACCTGCTTTCCGCAGAAGTTTGGGAAAGGTTTGCTGATTCCAATCGAACGAATTTCCATTGTTCATGAATCCGTTTTTGTGGCTGTGCTTCCCCGTTTGGATCACCGCTCGGCTGGGGCCACAGATCGAATTCGTGCAGAAGCTGTTTCGGAACACGATGCCCTGTGCTGCCAAAGCGTCGATGCTTGGGGTCGGATCAACCGATTTGAGCCAACCGTCATAAGCTCCAATCGCGTGTGGAGCGTGATCGTCGCTGAAGATAAACAGGATGTTCGGACGCTCATCAGCGTCGGCGATGTGCCCAAGGAGAACGGCCAAGACCGTCGCAGCAAGAATTCGAGCTTTTTGCATAGTATTGGAGGCTTCAATCAGTCGGGAATGTGTCGTGGTTTTCTCAGGTTATCGTAAATTGGTTGCGTTTGGGCCGCCACTGTGTGCGATCCGCTTCAGTTGCAACCGAGAGAATCCAAACCGTAAGGAAAACGTAGGTTTTGAGGGATTGCCAGCCAAGAATGATACACCGTCCCTTCCTCAGGAAGATCCAAGCCAGCGGAAACCGAGCCAAAAAAGCAGCTTCCCAACCTGACATTGGCCCGGTAGCCGGAGTGGCTCAGGCTCCAAGAGGCGTCGCGGCTGCCGTTGGACAACCGGTTCATCGCGTTTAGAAAGGCGGCCGAATAAGGATTTTTACCCCGCATTCCTAGCGACTTGCCTACCGTAACAAGCGGCTCGCGGGCCAGAGAGTTGACCGTGATTGGACATTCGCTATCCGCGTTGCCCGGCTTCGCAGCTGTGAAAAACCCAAAATGGCTGCCAGTGTCGATACCAAGAGATTGTCATCCCATCGGCTTTTTACACCGAGTCGCAACTCTCCCGGTGGTAAATCATACTGCCGACACGTACCACCTGATGAACCCTCACTCCCCTGCCATCCCTTATGCGTTTGTTCACTGGAATCCTGGCGTTCTTAATCTGCTCGACACTGCCAGGGCAGTCTCCGGTGGTTGTCGCGCCGGTAGAAGTTCAAGAAATTAGTCTTGGCCGGCGAGTGGTCGGGACGGTTCTGCCAATTCGTGTCAGCACAATCGGCAGCGCCCTGGATGGCCGCGTTTTGACGTTCGATGTAAATTCCGGTGATCGTGTGGAAGCGGGGCAGCGCTTGGCACAGCTTAGGCCGGACACATTCAAGTTGCAGGTTGCGGCGGCCAGATCCCAGCTGGAATTGTATCGTCAACAATTGGCGGAATTGGCGAACGGATCTCGCCCCGAAGATATTGCAGAAGCGGAAGCCAAAATGTTGGCTGCGAAAGCGGCAAGCGATAACGCTGCTAAGAAGTTCGAGCGATTGAACTCGCTCGCCGAATCAAGTGCTGCGAGTGACGCAGAGCTCGAAGATGCTCGTGAACAAACCGATGCAAAACGCTTTACCTTGATGGCAGCCGAAGCGACGCTGAAACGCGTCAAGCAAGGCCCGCGTCTTGAGTTGATTGCACAAGCTGAGGCTCAGGTCGAACTGCAATTGCACCAAGTGCAGCTGTTAGAAGACCAACTGCGAAAACATACGATTCAAGCGCCCTTTGACGGCTTTATCGCTGCTGAACACACGGAGGTTGGGGCATGGATCAGCCGTGGCGACCCCGTCGTTCAAGTGGTGCAACTTGATCAGGTTGAGGTACAACTTGCTGTGACCGCTGAAACGGTGGTGCATTTGAATCCCGGGGAGACAATTCGGGTTGAATTTCCTGAACTACCGCAAGACTTGTTTGTCGGTACGATTGAACGGGTCGTGCCTGTTGCCGACCCGCGATCGCGGACGTTTCCGGTTTTTATTCTTTTAGACAACGCTCTGGTTAACGGCGTGCCGGAACTGAAGGCCGGCATGCTGGCTCGTGTGGATGTGCCGGCTGGACGTCGGGAAGCGATGCCTCTTGTTCCCAAAGACGCACTCGTGCTCAATGGCATCGAGAGCGCCGTCTTTGTGATCGATTCCGATCCGAAATTCAGCGACCGAGATTCCGGTTTGGCTCGCCGCGTGCCTGTAACCCTAGGTGTCGCTGTTGGTGGTTTGATTCAAGTGAGCGGTAACATCAAAGCAGGTGATTGGGTTGCGACCGAGGGGAATGAGAGATTGTTACCGGGCGCGACTGTCCAAGTTGTTGGGCGTCGTCGGTCCGAAATCAAAGCCTTGGGCGACGTCGAATGAAGATCCTTGAAACGTTGATTGCCAATCCAGTGAAGGTCACCGTGGGTGTGCTGATTGTCACCCTGTTCGGCGGTATCTCGCTGCAAACAATGCCGAAACAGTTGATCCCAGCTGTTCAGAATCCCGTCCTGAGCGTTGAAACGGGTTGGCCTGGTGCAAGCCCTCGCGAGATCGAGCGGGAAATCATTCTGGAACAAGAGGAACAATTGGCCGCTGTCGAGGGCTTGGTCAAGATGACTTCGCAGTGTCGCGATTCGCGTGGCTCGATCACGCTTGAATTCGCTGTTGGGACGAACATTGAAGACGCGATGATGCGAGTCAATACGCGGTTGCAGCAGGTGCGAGAGTACCCGATTGATGCCCGCGAGCCAGTGATTGAAGCGTCCGACATATCGGATCGACCCATCGCTCGCTTCGCTTTGACCTCGCGTCCGCCCAGCAAGGAGAAAATTCGACAATTCCAATCGGATCATCCGGAGCTTGCCTCATTGGTCGATCCGGCGATTCGAGCGTTCAACCCCGCACTTCGCGTTTTTCGGCTCCAGCAAATTTGCAACCAGCATCAGTCGCAGCATCCTGAGTTATTGGTTTTGCTGCCCGCGGAAGTTGATTTGCAGGAAGTCCGTAAGCTTTCCGAGGATGTGATTGAGGCTCGCTTGGAACGGATACCGGGTGTGTCCGAGGCGGACACTTATGGCGGCCAAGAAGAAGAGCTGCAGGTTATTGTCGATCCAGAAAAATTAGCAGCCCGGCAGCTCACGATCAGCGACGTTCGCGCTGCCTTGGCCGGACAGAACAAAGATACGGCGGCTGGTGACATTTGGGAGGGTAAGCGGCGTTGGGTGATTCGCACTCTCGGGCAATTTCGTGATCCCGAGCATGTCGAGAAGCAATTACTCGCCACTGACAATGGTTTGCCCGTTTACGTCAGTGATGTCGCGGAGGTCCGGGTCGCCTACAAAAAAATCGACAGTCTATCCCGGCGATATGGAATGACGACGAACGGGTTAAGCGTTCGCGCCGCCTCGAACGCAAATGTTTTAGAGGTTATGGATGGGATCCGACGAGTGACCGATGAATTGAACAATGGCATTCTGAAGCGGCTCGACCTCGAGCTTTACCAATACTATGACGAGACTGAATACATTCGTTCAGCCATCCGCTTGGTTCAACAAAATATTTTTGTGGGCGGAGCACTGACCTTCATCGTGCTTCTTCTCTTTTTGCATCTTGAGCGACGCTCGTTGTTGGCGATTCCCTTCATCGCGGCGTCTGCCATTGCCTCGGTGTTGATCTCACCATGGTTTTTTGTGATCACATTGATATTGTGCCTTGCTGTCGGTTTGTGGTTTGGGCGTGGGGCCCTTGTGGTGGGCCTCGCGATCCCTGTCAGTGTGATCGGTACTTTTCTGATGATGGGGCTAATGGGGCGGTCCTTGAATGTTGTCAGCTTGGCGGGGCTGGCGTTCGCGGTTGGAATGCTCGTCGACAATTCGGTGGTGGTCCTGGAAAATATTTACCGGCGACGGCAAATTGGTGAGTCGGCTGCCCGCGCTGCGGTGGCCGGTACGCAGGAAGTCTCTGGTGCTGTTGTCGCTTCCACCCTGACGACGATCGCCGTGTTCGTGCCGGTGCTGTTTGTGCAAGAGACGTCCGGCCAGCTTTTTCGGGACATTGCGTTAGCAATCAGTTGTGCAGTCGGCCTTTCGATGATCGTCTCCTTTACGATGATTCCGACGGTGGCATCACGGTTGTTTTCACGTCGTACGCAGCGTCCTGGAAATCTCGGCAATGATCAGGTGGTCCAGCATGGCCAACCGCTTCAGGAACATCATTTCGAGGTTGAATCAACGACGACTGATCGGGCAGTCAATGCGGTCACCCGAATTGGCAAATCTTTTAGCGGGCGAGTGACGGAAATCAATCGGTGGATCGTGGGGAAACGCACACGGTCGCTGGCCGTTGTGGGATTGATGGTTCTGTCTTCGGTTGGGCTCAGTTGGTTGCTATGGCCAAAGGTTGAGTATCTGCCCGCCGGAAATCGGAATTTCGTATTCTGCAGCCTGTCACCTCCGCCTGGTTACAACATTGAGCAGTTGATGAGGATGGGAAAGAAACTGGAAGCTGATTTGCGTCCTTTCTGGGACGCGGATCCTGACAGTGAGACAGCAAGCGATCTGTCGGTCCCAATCATCAACTACTACTTCTATGCGGTTCGCGGAACGTCAGTTTTCATGGGGTTTCGTGCGGACGATGCATCACGTGTCCGGGAGTTGATCCCCATCAGTAACGAATTTGGATCGCAATTTCCTGGGACCCGCGCAATCGCAAAACAATCCAGTCTGTTTGAACGAGGGTTTAGTGGTGGGCGGACGATTGACATCGAGATTACCGGCGGGGATTTGAAAAACCTCATCATGATTGGCGAGCGAGTGCTTGAGGATGTTATGCGGTTGATGCCTACTGCTCAGGCAATGCCTCGCCCAAGTCTTGACTTGTCGAGCCCCGAGATCCATGTTCAGCCAAGGTTGGTGGAGTCTTCCGAAATGGGATTGAGCGCTGCGGATCTTGGTTACACGGTCGATGCTTTTGTTGATGGTGCTTACGCAGGCGATTACTTTATTGACGGTGATAAAATCGACTTGACGATCATTGGGGATAAATCGTTTGCTGGCCGCACCCAAGACCTCCTTTCACTTCCAGTTTCCACTTCGACCGGGCAAGTCGTTCCACTCTCCGCGTTGGCTGACGTGGAGTACCGTAGTGGGCCTGAGTCGATCCTGCGGCGCGAAAGGCAACGCGCGATTACCATTTCAGTGACACCGCCAATGGAGATTCCTCTGGAAGAGGCAATGCTGTTGGTCGACGAACAAATCGTAGCGAAATTGCAAGACGATGGTTTGATCGATGGGGAAACGAGAGTCGCGCTTTCGGGGACGGCCGACAAACTGCGACAAGCATGGACGGCGCTCCGTTGGAACCTATTGTTAGCCTTAGCGATTACCTACCTGTTGATGGCAGCTCTGTTTGAATCATGGCTGTATCCCTTTGTGATTTTGTTCAGCGTTCCGCTTGGCGCGGTTGGTGGTGTGTTGGGGTTGTGGATATTGAACCTCTTTATCTTTCAGTCTCTCGACATCTTGACCATGCTGGGCTTCATTATCCTGATTGGAACGGTGGTGAATAACGCGATTTTGATCGTTCATCAATCTTTGCACTACATTCGCGAGGGTTCTGATCCGCGAATTGCGATCCCAAACAGCGTCCGAACCCGGATCCGTCCGATCTTTATCACAACGACGACCACGGTATTGGGGCTTTTGCCGCTGGTTGTCTTCCCGGGTGCTGGCAGCGAACTCTATCGAGGGCTGGGGGCGGTGGTTCTCGGGGGGCTGTTGGTTTCAACCCTTTTCACGTTGTTCCTCGTTCCCGCCGTCTTTGTCCTGACGTTGGATGCAAATCGCGGATTGGTACAGTGGCTACGCCGATTGACGGTTTTCAACACACCATCGCCGTTATCCGAATCTGACGAAATGGATGAGGTAAGCGTCGGACCAACTGCATGATTTGTTTGAGTGTAGAGATGCTGCGGAATGTCCCGAAGGTCGAAGGCGATTTTCGGGCCGGGATAAGCAAGGGGTTCATTCAGAATTGAGGATTCCAGGCTCAACGGTTTCTGGGCGAGCGAGCTAGATAACGCGTGTTTTGGGATCTGAGAGTACGGTTCACTAGGTGCGAGCCTGCGGGAAACCGCAGCGTATCATTGCTTTGATCGTCTCGATTTTGACAGCGGGAATTGTTTGGCAATCGTGAGGGTGGCAGTCGACCGGTTTCAACGCTTTTTGGATTGCTTTGTGGGTTGGATTCGACAGGGATTCGAATCTCATTAGAATAGAGAGCATGGTCGAAGCGGGATTGCGGATCGAGACCGGTTTTTGTTGGTATACTCTCGGCGTCGATATCTGAGCAGGAATTTTCTTGCTGGCGGTGTTTACCTGGATTCTTCACGGTGCGGCATGATGAGTGCCGATCGCAACATGGCCGACTGGTTTCTGAAAGCCGAAGGGAATGTTCAAGGTCCCCTATCTGAAGCAGCGCTGCGCGCTGCGATCACCGATTATGAATCGGATGACCTGGAGGTCCGGCAAGGTCAGAGCGATTGGTACCCCGCCGATGTGGTTCGCAAAAAATACGAGGTATTGAATCAAAACGGGGTCTTCATTCGATTCAAGCAGGTTGCCGAAGGTCCGTTCACCTTGAACAAGGCCTACGAGTCGCTGATCAGCGTGGACCCCAAAGGGATTCAGGTGCGGATGGGTAGGGATGGATCTTGGGTAAATGCCCGTAAGTGGATCAATGCCGTTGATCGTTTGAAGCGGAAGGAGAAAGATGCGGTCTTGACTGCGGTTTCCCAACTGTTTGATTCGGGAGACCTGTCAGATTGTGCTGTATCTCCTTCGCCCCAAAAAGGTTTGGCAACAAGTTATGACGCTGCTCCTGCCGTAGATGACATGGACGCGATGGAAAATGAAAACGGGGTGACAAAAGTATCGCGTCCTCTGGATCCTCACCACGCAGATCGGAACAGCATCGCTTCCTGCCCAAGCGATAAGCCGCCAGCGGTCGAGGAAGAGCGTGCTGATTTCGCTGCCCTGGCCTCGAGTCAGTCTTCGGGACCAACAGAGAATCAGGCGGGTGTTTTTGAATCGCCGCCCGCGATCAACCTGGCGAATTTTCACCGTGATCCCTTAGCAGGGCTCGCAACGCAGGCCGATTTGGGCCGGACTTATGAATCGCAGCATCCTCGTGCCCGCATCGAAACGTCGTCCCGTGATGCGTGGGGTCGGATGTTCGGTTTTTCGCTCGGCGGGATCGTCTTTTTGATGCTCGGTTCATTGATCGCCGCTGGTTACATTAAAAGGAACTCGCTTCAATATCAGGCGTCGCAAGCCCAAGCTCGACCGCAATCTCAAGCCCAACCGCAATCAACCTTGGTGGATATTGGGCAGATCAATCGTGCACCGTCCGCCACCGAGCAAGGAGAGGAGGGAGGTAACCGCGGGGCGTTTTCGGACGCGTCAACTGCGATGCCCCCTGGCAGATCCGCTTCATCTTCATCCATCCGTCCACCGTTGGTCAGCGATGGCATGCTATTTCGGCCGACGATTCAAACGACGAATGGTGTCATCGATGCGGGAACCGCATTTGCCGCCGAGATTACCGGTTCTTCAAAAACGTTTCTTCTCACCGCTCTCCATTTGTTTGGTCCAGCAGGCGGCTTGAGTCAGGACATGAACCCAGCCGATGTGCCACGGCAGTGGGAAGCATTAAAGCTGCGAGACTGTAAGTCTCGAATCGAGCACGATGAAGTCAGGATCGATCCAATCCTGTTGGATCAGACACAACCGCTGCCGAACGTATCTGCACAAGGCGACGTTGCTGCTTGTGCTGTCGAAGAAAGCGGCTATCTCCGTTTAAAACCACTCAAAATCTCGTCGAGTGTCCTGCGGCCAGGAGAAAAAGTTTGGTTGGTTTCAGAGGTGATTGGAAGTCAGTCGCTGGTTCATCCCGCGATCGTCGAAGGGATTGAACAGGGGTGGGCTGTTTACCGATTTGATCAGGCTATCGAATTGAGGGCTACGAGTGGGGCTCCAGTCGTCGATGGTCGAGGGCAAGTGGTCGCCGTTCATGCAGGTGGCGGAAATGAAGGGGGGATTGTTGTCGGAGTCGGTACACCGACCTCGAAATTCGCGAATGTTCTGATGATGCAGTAGCAAGACGCACGTAACACAAGGCTCCGGTCGATGTGTCTTTGTCGTGACGCGTTCACCCCACTGCCAATTCGAGGTAGTGGCCTAGGAAGAGAATTGGGGAATAACGCTTTTTCAATTGCACTGCACTGCCCAGCACAGAGCTGCACAGCACAGAGCTGGAAGCTGGAAAGCGTTTTTCCCAGCGGCCAGTATTCCCAGCGGCCAGTATTCCCAGCGGCGGTAGGAACCGATCCACCGGTCTACCGAGATGCTTGGTAAGATCAGTGGGCACTCTCCATTCCCTGGATTTTCAAGTTTCTTCCGATGCACCGACTCCTGTTGATTCTCCTTGGCGTCATGTTTTTCTCCGCCGCCGAAGCGAAACCGCCCAATATTTTGTACTTCTATGTGGATGATATGGGGTGGGGTTCCATTGGGCCCAATGGACAAGCGGAGCGTCGGTCTGCCGGTTTAGCAACTGTCCAGACGCCGAACCTTGATCGATTGGCAAAGCAGGGGGTGAACTTTACGCGGGGCTACGGGTGCCATGTTTGCTCACCCGCTCGCGCCTCCCAGCAGACGGGGTTTCATCAAGGTCATACTTATGCCGACCGAAATGATCCTGACAATGCCAAGAAGGCAATGCGTCGTGACGATGTCACGATCGGTGACGCGCTTGCGGACGCTGGTTACGCGACTGGATACTGGGGGAAGTGGGGTTTTGGTGGTTCAAAAGATCCCCAACATCCGGTGGTTGTAAATGTGCAAACGTTGCCGACCTCTCACGGGTATCAGGATGTCTTGGCAGAATTGCACCACGTTCGAGCGCACACGTTTTTTCAGCCAACGCTATGGCGTCAAGCGACCGCTTCCACTGCCCGCGGCGGTTTAGAATTGGTGCCAAACTCGCTTGTCGCTTATCGAAACAATGCTGATTATCCAAATCTGCCAGCTCGTCTGAATCATGCAGAATATCCAGCGACGGCTTATTGCGATGATTCATATGCTTTTGCCTCGCTCGACTTCGTCAGGCGTCAGGCTTTGCATTATCGAGAGACGGGGCAGCCCTTCTTTGGCTTGTTGGCGGTTCAGGTTCCGCATGCACCCTTCGGTGAAATCACGCAACTTCCTGATTGGGATGCTGCGTATGCCAACGACCCGCATTTTGCCTCACTCGACAGCCAGTCCCAGCAGTGGGCGGCGATGGTAACGCGAATTGATTCGCATATCGGAAATATCTTAGCGGCACTTGAGGATCCGAACGGAGATGGCGATCAGTCAGATTCAGTCGCCAGCGAGACGTTGGTGGTGTTCCAATCTGATAATGGAGGACCACGTGGTAATTGTTTGAAGGAATTAGACAGCAATGGTGGTTTGCGTGGCACGAAGGGTACCATCTACGAAGGGGGGATCCGAGTTCCTTTGATCATGCGCTGGCCTGCCAAAATCAACAGACAGTCAGAGCGTGCGGCGGGTTCGGTTTGTGATCAAGTCGTCGATGTGACTGACCTGCTGCCTACCTTCTGTGAATTGGCTGGTGCTGAAACGCCGCTTGGAATCGATGGTATTTCGATTGCCGGCATGCTGGTTGGGCAAGACGCGACGAGCCGACGCGATTTCATCATCCATGAGGCAAATAATCAAGCGTCGATCATCCGTGGGAATCAGAAGTTGATTCGAAACACGCGGGGGAAAATAGAGCTTTATGATTTGTCGCGGGATCCAAGTGAAACCAACGATCTATCCCAACAACAGACCAAGCTCGTGCGTGAATTGGAAGCACTTTTGCTTGGCGAGCGGGTCGCCGAGAAAAAAGGTTTCTCTGTGACTTATCATCACTGGATCGGAGAGGATGGCGATTCAACGGTCGATGCGGACCATTGGTCTTCTTATCGATATGAGAACGAAGGTATCACCTATCAAACGGACGAGGGTGCCCCGCAGTTAGCATGGGTTGCAAAGATGGCGAATACGGGAACCGCCGACAGCCATGCGGTTGCGGATGGGAATTTGCATGTATTGGCCTTGGAAGTGCGGGGCAAGAAAAATGCATCGCAATCTCTCGGCTTGAAACCAGGCAGTGAGCTGATTGGGCGGAATGAAATACGCATCGGTCCCTTCGGCACGATCGACATGAATGGATCACGAATCGCTTCGTTGCGTTTGGTTGATGTTCTTCCCCAAGGAACACTCATTGGCAACGGTCAGGTCGATGCCAACCTGCATAATGCCGGGAATTTGACCGTCCAATCACCGGTGAGCCATCTTGATCTGGCCGGTGATTACAACCAGCACGAGCAAGGCGTCTTGTCGATCCAAGGAACAACTGAATCTGCGGCTTTTGAGATTGCTGGCAGAGCTGAGCTCGCCGGGACGTTGGAGTTCACATCGAATGGCCATTCGAAGTTGCCGGCAGGGACCGTGATCAAAATCCTTACAGCAAAACAGGTTGAAGGGAAGTTTACCAACCCGGATGGCCTAGTCATCGATCAGGGTCGGCAATGGCAAATTGAATATGGCCCGACCTTTGTCGCTTTGATCGCAAAATAGGTTTTGCGGATAACTCCACTGTGTTGTCCACCGTCAAGTCACGTCACGTTATCGCGACGACAATATGAATCATACTCAGCGAAAAATGTTGCTCCGCTTAGCGATGATTTCGTTGGGATTGGTCATTGGCCGTTTCTTACACGGCGAGGAACCGAGGGAAACGAAAGCACCGGCCGTGTTGATTGGAAAACGGATCTTCTTGGATGCGACATTATCGCGTCCGGTTGGTCAGGGGTGTTTCTCTTGTCATCGAATCGAAACCGCCTTCGCCGATTCTCGGCCTGTCTCGCCGGGGGCGGTCAAAGGCCGCTTCGGTCGACGTAACTCTCCCTCCTTGATGTACGCCGCGCTGATTCCCGGGTTTGCTTACGAGGATTTGCCGACGGACGATGGAACGGAAATTTATGCTTGGGAAGGCGGGTTGTTTCACGATGGTCGAGCGGGCGACCTCTTCGAACAGGTGCAACAACCTTTCTTTGACCCGAATGAAATGAATTTACCCGACGAACAGGCACTCGCGTCGCGGTTAAGGGAATCAACGTATGCGGCGGAATTTCGACAATGGGTCGGCGAAGAGGCTTGGAAAGACGACCAGCGGTTGAACTATCATGCATTTCGAGCGTTAGTGGAGTTTCTAAAAGAGCCGATGTTTCGCCCCTTCGATGCACGGATCGATGATTATCTGAAGGGGAAAGCTTCATTGACGCCATCTGAATTGCGTGGGCTCGATGTCTTTCGGGGGGACGGGAAGTGCGCTGATTGCCACCTTTTAGATCCGACAAGTTGGACAGGTCCACTTCTGAGTGACTATGGATATGACAACCTGGGCGTTCCTTCGCGGCAGAAAAAAGACGCAGGTCTCGGCGGGCAAACGGGTGAACCATCCGAACTTGGGCAGTTTCGTGCGCCATCGCTCAGGAACGTCGTTCTGACGCCGCCATACATGCACAACGGATCGATTCAAACGTTAAAAGAGGTGTTGGAGTTTTACAATCGTCGCGACATCGAACCACAGCGATGGGGTCACACCGATTACCCAGACACGGTCAACCGCCAAGACATGGGTGATTTGAAGCTCAGCGACCAGCAGGTCAGTGATCTGTTGGCGTTGATGAGTGCTTTCACTGACCGCTCCCTCCTGAACTGCAAAGACGGCGAGGTCTTTCCTGCGGCCACCGCAGAAACGCCGCCCACCGAGGAGGTGCGCCTGTACTTCCCCGATTGGACGCACCGCAAGCATCCATCTTATCCAGGCATTTGTGACCCGCCCTCTCCAGTGTTGCGGCCCGCCGCTGGGCTTCGCTGAGTCTCGCTGAGTCTCGCTGGGCCTCGCTGAGTCTCGCTGGGCCTCGCTGATTGGTTGTGTTGTCCTGTTTTAGGGCGATACAACGAGGCCACGAGACAACGAGACCACAACGCTGCTTGTTCACGCTTGAAGTGCTCGACAAATCCTGCATTCTTATCGCCGAAACGGTCTAGACGCACGCGGCTGTGGTTTCGCACAATCCGGGATTAACCACGGTGCAGGGCTATGCAGGAGGCATGTCGTGACAGCTACGGATGAATCAAAAACACGCTGGAGTGAGCTTCGCGATCTGTTTGCTGCCACCAGGGAGGCGATGATTGTGACCGCTGTTCTCTTGATCCTGCTGGCGCCGTCGGTCGTGCGCGGATCGTTGCAGCGGGCTGGGATCACTTCTTTCGCCGGCGTTGAGTTTGACATGGAAGACGTGCTGGATGCCGGCCAGCAAGTTGCAATTGCCGAATCGCAAGTCGCTAAGCTCTCTTTGCAGCTTAGTAATGTGGAACAGCAGCTCGCAGATTTATCTGTCTCGGGAAGGGCTGCCAGCTCCGAAGAACTCCGCGAGATAGCCAATTCTGTCCACTCAATTAAGAACCAGGCGTCCGAAGCGAACCAGTCACTCTCGAATACCACCCAGAGTATTGATCGAGCGATTCAACTCATGCCGCCTGATCAATTGCGGGAGTTGGCTGCCAAGAATGCGCGGCGACAAGAGGTGCAGCAACGTCAGCCGACTCGCCTGCCGACCTTGGATTCCGCGCGGCTTCAGGGTGGGTTGCTGATTCGACCCTCGGAAATAAGCGGGACCACGATTTCTAGTTAAAGAAGAGATTCTGGTGTCCCGGTGGTCATTCATACCGACTTGAACGCAAACGCCGTGGTCTGCTGATCACCACTACGGCGAACGCCTGGCTTCTATTTTGCGATTCAATTCGCGAATCTTTTCGATCACTCGTTCTTCGACCGTTGCCGCGAATGGTCCGGGGTAGGTCGTGTAACGCATTGCGCCGCCACCTTCGTAGCCGCCTTCCTTGAGCACTCTTAGGCTGGGTAGGTAGCCAAAGACGAGATTGGAGTAACCGGCGACCCAGACCAGTTGATCGTTGTGTCCGAGTTCTTGCTTCAAGCGACGTGAATAATCGACGACCACTTCGCCACAGAT
>JAQWPZ010000198.1 GCA_029245125.1 Rubripirellula sp. | reverse complement strand
GTCATGAAATTCGTACACCGCTGAACGGAATTCTTGGCATGACACGATTGGCCCAAGAATCGGCTGTTCATCGGCGGCAAGCGAATTTCTTGGACACTGTGCAAGAAAGTGGGCAGTCTCTTCTTACGTTGATTAATGATTTGCTGGACGTCTCGAAGTTGGAAGCGGGCAAACTTGAACTCGAGCATGTTTCAGTTCAACTGCATGAATTGATTGGCGAAACTTGCCGCTTGATGGCGGCTTCTGCTTGGCAGAAAGATGTCGAATTGGTTTGCGATATTGATGTCTCCGTTCCTGAGCAGATCCTCAGCGATCCATCACGGCTAAGGCAGATCATGATGAACTTGATCGGGAATGCGATCAAGTTTACGGAACAGGGGTTTGTGGCGGTGATCGCTCGTGTGGTTACAAAGAACGGCCAGCAGCAACTGATGCTAACTGTTCAAGATAGCGGAATCGGGATTGCGCCCGAAAAACAAGGGAAAGTCTTCGAGTCATTCTCGCAAGCCGACAGCAGCACAACACGGCGATACGGTGGATCAGGCCTTGGATTGGCGATCTGCAAAGAGCTGGCTGAATTGATGGGGGGCACGCTTGGTCTCGAGAGTGAGTTAGGGGTCGGAAGTGAATTCTCGCTTGCCTTGCCATTGGAAACAGAATCGGAAACAAGACCCGAGAAAAATTTGGTTGGATATCGTATCGCTGTGGTCGATTCTCTACCTGCTTCGTGTCATGCCATCGCTTCGGCCTTGGAGGGATCTGATGCTTCGGTCAGCCGATTCACAACCAATGCGGAATTGGTATCGCAGATTGATCAGCAACATTTTGACTGTGCTGTGTTTGGGGTCGAACTCGACGCCGTGTTATGCGAGCGACTACGTGTTGTAGGGACTCCGTTCATGCTGTTGGTCCCACCCACCGCGTCGTGGGAATCCATTCCGGGTGAACCGATTGCTGAGTTGCGGAAGCCAGCGTTGTCCGGAGAAATCGTTTCAGCGGTCGAAGGCTTGCTTCGAGGTGATGCCCCGTCAGTCCAACGGTTGTTGAATAGCGAGCCGGTAGCAAGTAACGGAGTGAATGACGAAACTGTGTCGCCAGCGACTGCCTCTCCGTCGGGGCAAGCCGCTGACGATGAGGATAGCGGTCCACTTGCGGGCATCCGTGTGTTGGTCGCCGAAGATGGTGCGATCAATCGAGAGGTGATCTCGGGGATTCTCGGAATGCTTGGCTGCTCCGTGTCGATGGCGGTTGACGGGGTCGAAGTGACTTCGATGGCTGCCGAGCAGAGCTTTGATATCTGCTTGATGGATGTGGATATGCCTGTCAGAGACGGGATCGAAGCGACCTGCGAAATTCGAAAAATGGACGGAGGGCTTGAGCGGTTGCCCATCGTGGCGATGACCGCCCACTGCAGTGATCAAATCTGGATTCGCTGCCAAGATGCCGGAATGGATGGCTTTCTCTCCAAGCCTGTTGAGCCAAAGAGTTTGTTGGAGGTGATCCAACGGTATGTGGCCGCGCGAGACGGCAAGCAAGATCCGAACGCCATCGCTTCATCCGTTTAGACGATTGAGGGCTGCAGATGAGATGGTAGCCGCCTGGATTTCGGTCCGCTTCCATCACCTGGGCTTCATCCCGCCTGCACTGCCAGGGTCGATCCGCCATCCGGGCGTTCGCCAGATCAACTTCTTTTCCGCCGATTGGCACGGCTATTGCTTCTGCTGTCGCCTCGTCAATGCGGCTTCGGCCTCGACCGTGAGGCTATTCCCGTTCCGTTGGGTGCAGCTGCTCTATCTCATCACGTTCCGCTGATTTGGAGATCTTTGCCATGTCACTCGCTCATCGCTTACCTTGGTTTGGTGCCAGCGCGCTTTGTGTTGTTTGTTTGTTCACTATCACCAATTTGATTGGTCAGGAGGCGAAGGATCCACCACGATCAAACACGGGTCAGCGAGTGAACACGGGTCAGCGAGTGAACACTGGTCAGCAGGAAGAAAGCCTGGAAGTTCGATTGGCGGCAGCTCACCTAGCACTTGCCAAAACGGATCTGCGTAGTGCATTGGAGTTGAATAAACGCTACGAGAATTCGATTCCCGGGAATGCAATTGAGAGTTATCGTAAACATGTTTTGCTCGACCAGGAAATGCTTGAACAAGCAAAGAAGGGGACGGATGGTCACGTCCACGCGATTTATCGGCGTGCTGCTGAGATCGCGAGACAAAACGCGGAAGCGGACGTCGTGAGAAAGCAGAATTCAAATCAAAAACTCGGCGACGAAATGAATTCGCTAGCCCTTGAGCGGGCGGAGGCTGTTTTGCTGGTCGCCAAGCTGAACCAGGAAATTACCGAGACCCAGGAATCTTCTTTATCGAGCCTTGCCTACCTGCAATGGCAGATCGAGCAATTGCGAAATGACTTGCTGGAACTTCGAATTCATGTTGGTAGCAAGCATGACCACTAGCTTGGGGTTTGAGTCGAAGTATTCAATTCTTGATGGCCAGATTCATGGACGGTGATCAACTGGTTCGCTCGCATCGCAGGTGTGCATTTTCGCACGGGCTGGCCATTTTGACACGCTGAGCTGTGCGTTGTTGCAACGATGAAGCACGCCGCAGTAGAAGCGGCAGCAAGCGAATCCGATCGGAAATTCGAATTGAATTGGCGAATGGATGGAGTTCGCCACCGGTGGCCTCCGTCTGAGGGCGAAATGCCCGCGAGCGGATGCCTTCTAGACTTCATTATCGGATTTTTGACGCGAGGGCATCTTGTTTGCTCCTCCTGCTGATTTCCTGGGGCGTTCGGTCTTCTCATTGCCTGAAGATATGTTTGGTGTCTAGATGAACAACATGCGATTGTTAGTTTTGTTCGTGGGGGTTTGTTGTGTTTCGTTGGCCTCGGCCCAACCTCCGCCTACCGCCCACGTCGATCTGGTCCGCTTGGAAATCTTTGTCCGGTCCGATTCTGATCTGACTGAGAGCACCGTTGCATTCGCCAAAAAGTTTGTTGAGCAGCGAAAGGGAATCGAGCTGGTTGTGCATGATGTGATCCAGCGTCGCGACCAGTTAGCGAGGCTGTGGGAGATCACAAAACGTTCCAATCGAACCAAACCGGTTGTGCCGGCATTCTATTGCTGTGATCGGCTTTATTTCGGGTTCGATAGTCCCACGCGGACCGGGCCAGCTCTTGAGCAACTGCTAACCGTGGATGTCTACACGCGAGCAACCTGTCCAAAATGCATCAAGGCAAAAGCATTTATCAAAAAACTTAAACCACGTTGGCCAGCACTGCGGTTTCAGATTCACGATGTTGGCTACGATGCTGCAGCACGTGGTCGCTGGCAGACAATTTGCCAGACGCAGGGTAAACCACCAGGCTTGCCCACGATCGACTTTGGCGGCCGAGTGATCGTTGGTTACCAAGGTGACGATATCACTGGCGTCGAATTCGAGAACCTGATCCATCGTGTCGCGACGAACCAATCTGGGAATCGAAAAAAGTCACCAACGGAGACTGATTCATCCAGCCTTTTGATTCCGTTACAGAGCCGATCGATCGCATCCATTGTGCCACCGTGGTTATCGCTGGTCGCGGCCATCCAGCCGCCAACAGGGCAAGAGATTGAATCACAGCAAGACGTTGAATCAGATCAGGTCGTTGAATCAGAGTTTGGTAGTCCGAGTGAATCAGAGCAGGTGCCGGAAGCGGAATTCATGTTGGACGATTTATTGTTACCCGATGATGCCGGAGTTGAGGATGTGGGGGAGGCCAGTTTGTCGACTGCTGAGACGTCTGCCAAAGATGGGATCGATGTTCCATTGCTTGGCGAATTGCGGGCGACTGAATTGGGATTTCCGTTGTTCACATTTTTGGTCGTTTTGATTGATGGATTTAATCCTTGCGCGATGTGGATCTTGGTGTTTTTGTTGTCCGTGTTGGTGAACATTCGGGACCGACGAAAAATCCTGCTGATTGCTGGGACATTCATTTTGGTCAGTGGGGTCGCTTATTTCGCATTCATGGCCGCGTGGTTGAATCTGTTTATCTTGATTGGGATCGCCCGTCCCGTGCAAGTTGTCTTAGGTTTGATGGCACTGCTGATCGGTGTCGTAAACGTTAAAGATTTCTTCGCCTTCAAAAAGGGGATATCCTTCTCGATCCCAGAATCGACGAAGCCTGGCCTGTACCGCCGGGTTCGAGAGATCATGTCGGCGAAATATCTAACAGCTGCTTTGACCGGCGTGGTGGTGCTTGCTGTGATTGTCAATATGGTCGAGCTTCTCTGTACCGCTGGATTGCCGGCGCTCTACACGCAAGTGTTAACGATGCAGGAGTTTCCGGTTTGGAAAAACTACGCTTTTCTGGGGCTCTATATTTCAGCGTACATGCTCGACGATACTGTGTTGCTGGCAATCGTCGTCGCCAGTTTGTCGCATCGTCGACTACAGGAGCGGGAGGGGCGCTGGTTGAAACTCGTGAGCGGCTTGGTGATTCTGGCCTTGGGGTTGGTCATGATCTTGAAGCCCGAGTGGTTGCAATTGGGACAGTAGCCAGTTCCCTTGATGTCGACGGGAAGATTGTGGCAAGCGGCACTTGTCGTCTCGCGCGATTGACTTCGACTGTTTTCACGCGGTGGTGTAAGACCAATAACTTGATTGGTCAGAGACTCGTTTCGGCCGACCGATAGCCAAAGCATTCTGAGACCGATTTGCTTTGAAAGCACTCGTCGACGATTTCGAGATCGTCAGTCGAAACCAGTGCAGGGTGTTCGACGCCACAGGCTCGGCTCAATTGCAGGAGTTCTTTGCGTAAAGCGACCACATAATTTGCGAACCGATTCGCTTTATGCGTCGGGTCCAGTCCTCCAGCAAGCCAGCGGTTCTGCGTGGCCACACCGGTGGGACAGTGCCCTGAGTGGCATCGTTGCGCTTGGATGCAACCGATCGCTAGCATCGCTTCACGCCCCACGTTGACTAAGTCGCACCCGAGTGAGAAAGACAGCAGGGCTGTTTCAGGAAACCCCAACTTTCCCGAGCCACAAAAGACAATGTCTTGATCCAGTCCAGCCTCCTTGAAGATGCGGAACACATTGGTAAATGCCAACTTGAAGGGCATTGCGACGTGATCCGAAAAGACCAGTGGAGCGGCGCCGGTTCCACCTTCGCCACCATCGATTGTGATGAAGTCGACGCCACGCTCGGTGCGGTTTGTTTGATCAGCCAGTTGTTTCCAGAAATCGATTTGGCCGACGGCAGATTTGATACCCACTGGCAAGCCACTCTTGTCAGCCAACCGTTCGACAAAGTCGAGGAGTGAATCGACGTCAGAAAATTCTGCGTGAGACGCGGGGCTAGCGCAGTCTTTCCCCCTTTCGATGCCACGGATTTTGGCAATTTCGGGCGTGATTTTGGCTGCCGGTAACAGGCCGCCACGCCCCGGTTTGGCCCCCTGGCTGAGTTTTATTTCGATCGCCCGGATGGGATTGGCTGCGACAACGTCGGCAAACCGACTGATGTCAAAACGTCCACCTGCATCGCGGCAACCGAAATAGCCAGTGCCGATTTGCCAGATCAATTCTCCACCATGCTGATGGTAGGGGGAGACACCACCTTCACCTGTGTTGTGCAGGCAACCTGCCAGTAGCGCTCCTTGGTTCAACGCTTCGATCGCGGCCGAGCTCAGCGATCCGTAGCTCATGGCCGAAATGTTAATCGCCGAATCTGGTTGAAACGCTTTCCGACGTTGGCGGTAGGCTCCCAGAACCTTACGGCAAGGCAAGCGATGCGAACGGTCGTAATTTGCATCACCCGGTTGAGGATCATCCAGTGGGAATGGCGAGTGTCGAATGATCAGATAGTTTGAAGAGGTTTCCAGATCATTGTCGGTGCCGAAGCCAAAGTAATTGTTCTCCTGTTTTGAAGAAGCATAGACCCAGCGTCGTTGATCGCGATTGAAAGGCCGCTCCTCGTCGTTGTTGGTCACGATGTATTGCCGTAACTCTGGGCCTACTGCCTCCAGCCAATAACGAAAGTGTCCGATGATCGGAAAGTTGTGAAGGATGGCATGCTTTTTTTGCATGACGTCAAAGATGACCCATAGCACCAGTAGGATGAGGATGATGGTCATGACGATGGCGAATGGACTCATTTGTGTTGCTTCCTGGACCGGCGTCGATAGGGCTGAATACACTTAGGGTTGGAATCCAAAAAATGTACGGGGAAAGTCTGTTCGTCTATTGAGATGGCAATGAAAGCGACAAGGACGCTGTGGCCCAACCGCTAGCAGCGATTGAAATGAATTGATCGTTGCCGTGTGGGAAGCCGGTTTCGAAATAGGTTTGGATTGGTTCAGCACGCGTAACGACGTGCCACGAACCATCATCGAGTTGATGTCGAAGCAGATACTTGATCCCCTTTTGAATAGAGGCATCTTCCCACGTCAATTTCCCTGCGTATTGCAAAGCGAACATCGCGGTCGCTGTCGCGTAAGCATCACTTGGCGCGTTTTCGAGTTGCCCCCAGCCACCGTCATCCCGTTGGCTATCAGTAAGAGCTGAAATGGCATTTTGAACGGACGCTTGATCGGCTTGGATGAGTCGCATGGTTAACAAGCGAAAAACGCGGTCTTCTGTTTCGACCGGGGCTTGCTTCAGAATCCACTCGCTGGCTCGTCGCATTCGCTTCGCGATTTCTGGTTGCTGTTGTTCGGTCCCGAAAGCCAGTAAACCCCGGAGGGCGACATAAGTCGTTGTGAAGTCGCTGCCGGACGTCGGCGGCCGCTTGCTGGCTTGCCGCCACCGATTCGACGCTTGTTGATGATTCAATAAAAAGTGTGCGACTGCTGCGGTGACTTCGCTGGCCTCTTGTTGACCCGCATCGAGGGTCCACAAGGCATAGCCGGCCGTCATCACGCCGCCACCTTGGCCTCGTCCAGCGGCGTATTCCTTTTGGCCACGCTTCAAATGCGCGAAGGTATGCTGCATTTGCTGATCGAAGATTGGTTCGTCGATCGCAAACCCCTTGCCGCGAGCCTTGGCAAGAGCCAAGACGGGGACTGCTTGGCTGTGGCAAGTGAAGCACTTTCGTTGCTCAGCAGATCCTTGGGCCCCAGCTTGCAGTAGGGGGATTGCCTTGCTGATGGCGGCGCGGACCGGTCCCGTCGGTTCGTCGGCAAAACAAAGGTTTGCAGCCAGTGGGATTCCAAGAACCACGGTTGTCGCCAAGCTGATGAAGCTTTGATTCAGCATGCTGCTCTTTTTTGATTGGTTCGCCCGATCAACATTCTGCACCGCTATCGTACTGGATAGAAAGTTTGGTTTCTGTGATGACGTCACCAATTAGTGTCTTTCTATCTTTTTCAGATCAGCTCAGATGGAGCTGGAATCTGGATCGCTCGACGGTAGGAAATGCGTGTCTTGAACAACGATCCAGAAGTGTTCAACGCGACCAAGCTTGGATTGTCTCGGTTTTGGCAGTGACAAGGTGTTTTCCCTGATTGCTGTTGTTCAGTGTGTATTTGTTGCCAGCTTGCTCAAAATTTCCGAACGAGTTCGTCGCCCATTACGCTTCGGAGATGATCTACAATCCGTTTGAAACCGTCTCGCGCTGGAGTGCACAAATGACTGATTCGCTATCCCGACGTTCGTGGCTGAAAACTTCATCGGTATTTGCTGCCGCGACCATTGTTCCGCGGTCGGTGCTTGGTGGCCCGAACCATGTTGCCCCCAGTGATCGCGTAAATATTGCGTTGGTCGGTGCGGGTGGCCGAGGGTTTCAAAATGTTCGCGAGTTGATGAAGTTGCCAGATGTGCGTGTCGTTGCCGTTGCTGATCCGGCAGAGCAGTGGGATTTGAGTGATTACTATTACCGCGGTACTGCTGGCCGGGCGGTGGTTGCTGCTGGAATCGAACAACATTACCAAACAAGTGATCCGACGTTTCGCTGTCAGCAGCATGTCGATTACCGGCGAATGCTGGAAGCACCAACCGATATGGATGCGATCCTGTGCGCTACGCCGGACCATCTGCACGCTCACGTTTCACTCTCTGCGATGCGGGCGGGTAAACATGTTTATTGTGAGAAGCCCCTCACGCACAACATTGCGGAGGCAAGATTGGTCGCGAAGGTGGCTGGGGAAACCGGCCTGGCGACGCAGATGGGAAACCAAGGGCATTCGCGCGACACGATGCGAGAGACAGTTGAACTCATTCGCGGTGGAGTGATTGGTGACATTCAAGAAGTTCATGCCTGGGTGCCGGCGACTCGTTGGAACCCAACCCTTCTGTCACCACCCACTGAGCGTCAGCCGGTTCCGAAGGGGCTTGATTGGGATTTATGGTGCGGGCCACGGCAACCGATTGGTTTTCATTCGGCCTATGCGCCAGTGTCTTGGCGCGACTTTTGGCGTTTTGGTTGCGGGGCGATGGGCGATTTTGGCTGCCACGACCTTGACTCCGCGGTGTGGTCTTTGGATCTGGATGCACCTCAGCGAATCGAGATGCGTTCTGCCGGCAAAGTTCACCCTGAGATGGCTCCGCATGGCGAAATTGGTTACTTCGATTTTGATCGCGAAGATCAAGGGAATCTGCGGATTACTTGGTACAGCGGCGGACTTCGGCCGCCAACTCCCGATGCTCTGGAACCTGGCACAAAATTGCCATCGCGGGGTGTTTTGTTTGTTGGGACCAAAGGTGTGATGGTTTGTGGTGGTGCCGGCGGGCAGCCCGATCTTTTTCCAATCGCATT
Source organism: Rubripirellula sp. (assembly GCA_029245125.1). Classification (GTDB taxonomy): domain Bacteria; phylum Planctomycetota; class Planctomycetia; order Pirellulales; family Pirellulaceae; genus Rubripirellula. Next base: position 3,559 of record JAQWPZ010000198.1, on the reverse strand, counting down.
GCGCGAGGAGGTGACGACTCTGGAGCCCAGTCTGCCTCGCTCCGCCGGACATCATCGTGATTGGGTCGATGCGATTAAAGGAGGGCCGCCTGCGAGTAGCGAATTTCAGTACGCAGCAAAGCTGACTGAGATTACTTTACTGGGGCTCGTTGCCCTGCAGACTGGAGAAGTGATTGATTGGGATGCTGAACACATGAAAGCTGTTGGTACGCCGTCAGCGGATCCAATCGTGAGCGGTGACTATCGCGAGGGGTGGCAACTCTGAGACTGGGAACCACAATGCTGCGGAAGTTTGTCATCCCTGTCACGGTAACTCATGCTGGGTTTGATTCAACGAATCATTCCCGAGGTTTCAGGCATAGCGAGCGTACCCGCGTCCAATCCCCCGCCAACCCAAATGATGCAAATTTTGAAGCACCCATTGAATGTAGGTGTTGCTGTTTGGGCCTGGGATCACTCGGTACCAATCTCGCCAGGGATACTCTTGCGGTGACGATTCAATTCGTTTGGCCAGTAATTCGGCAGGTTGGTCAAGCCAGCATTTCAAGCGGCGTCCCGGACCATTTCCGACACCTTCGGAAGGAGCGAGTAAGTTGTGGTGTAGATGCCCCCAGCTTTCGCCACCAAAGTTGGCTTCCTGCCAAACTTCCCAGCGGTCGATTTGTGCATTCCGTTTGATCTCGACCCAATGGTGTTCGGCAAATCCGCCTGCACGGGGAACACGGGCCGTCCACAATTCGACTGCTAATTGAGGCTGTAAGTAAGTGATGTTCATGGGTAGCGTCACGCAAGCATCTCTCGTACAGCTTGTAGAATTCCAAGCTGGTCGAGTAAAAACAAAACCACCAAGACAAAAAAAACGAACACATTCAGCGTCACCAAAAACAGGCCAGCCCAGGCGCGGAGCAGACTTGGAAACGAAAAGTTGTCGCGTTTCAATCCCGATCGGTATTCGGCGAGCGCCAATGCCAGTCCTCGTCGCAGTCGCTTCAGAAACGGCGTGCGAGGAAGTTCAGGCGGTGATTCATACGGATTCGCCATGTTTAGGTCAACAAGCCAGTTTGCTGGTGATGGGATACCTTTGTCAAACACAAACCGCAGGGGATTTCGATTTGGCTAAGCGATGGAAACAAAACGTTGACCTCTGATCCGCAAACATGCAACACATTGTAAGGCGATTGATTTGTGAGAAAAGCAAACTGCTCTCCATATGCTGTTTTAAAGTCGACGTCAATTTTGTAGTCCTTGGGGCAACAACACTTGCATTGCGGGGGCTCCACTTGGTATTCGAGTATGTTACGTTTTCCTGCGCATAAACCCAGTAGTGTTCCGTGATGAATTCATCTACAGGATTTGGTTGTGGCAACGACAACTCGTCGTTAATGTTTGCTGCAAAAATCTGATTGCACGATGATTCAGGTAGGTCGGCATGCCAAGCATTGCTTAAAACGCTGACGGAACGTTTGCCGGCTTCGGTCCCTGAATACCAGTGATTGAGCGTGGCATTGTGATGATCCATGGGCACCGACACATAGTGTTCATTGAATCGCGTCTTCGATATCCAGGGGGTGATTGCTTGGGCACGATTTCTTTGATGAACATCACGTCACGAATGGTGCGGGCTTTGTCTGGAGTGACGTAAAATCGCAGGCTGACCTCTTCGAAATCACGATGGAAGGGTACGGAGATTCCCATCACACGAGTTCGGTTGAACATAAATGCGACGAGACGGACAAGGGCATGGCCTTCGAACAGATCTAGATGCGTGCCATTCGGAACATAAGGTCGGAGCAATTCTGGAGCGACGCTGTAATTAGTGAGCAGTAAGTGGTCCCATTGCCCGGTCAGGAATTTCACCCGCACTTATTGTTATCGTCGCTCAGGTCGTTGCAGCGTCCTCTCGTTACAACACAAGCTCGTTCGCTTCAGAGCGACGTTCTTGCGGACACAATCAAGTTTGTCGGTTTGCCAATTCTCGCACAATCGCAATTTTCGTGTGGAGGAGAGTGATCGCTGCGCTCTAAAAACATGCACGACACGTTTTGTTTTTCATTGCTCGATTTTGGCACGAGCTTGCCGCGATCGGGTGGCTGCAACCAGATTAATTCTCTGAGATAAGTTCCAACGAAATCGTGTGAGTAACAGGCTGCATGGAATTTGCAATTGCCTGGGCAAGGGGTGCTCGAATCACTTCGGTTCGCTTCACAACGGCGTCAAAGTCAGATTTTGCATCCCGGCTGTGAAAATCTCGTTTAACCTGTTGCGTTTCGTAGGCTTGTTTTTTGCCAACCGCCTCAGATACTCGATTAAACGCGTCGCAGAACGGGTTGTCTGGAAACTCATCCGCCAGATTGATTCCGGCTGTTAATTGTTCAGCTGAATAGACACGTGATACCGTTCCCCACGTGACCCGGCAGTCTTGCGAGGCGGGCGTACGCACCTTCAGAATCAAACGGTTCAAGTCATCATTGAATGGAACCAAGGTCATGCCGGATCGAATCGAGTTGTGATCGTTGGGGGCACCTGGGCCGCAAAAGGGATAGCGTGAACTGGTGAGGGTGAGTTTTCCATCGGCAAACGAGTCAATCTGATGTCCAGCCGAAGCATCGACATTCCCGCTGGTGGCGTCGACGGCAATCGTCCCGATTTCTCCGTCAATCCCCAACGCCCGCAGCATCGACCATGCCATGATGACTTGGCCCGCCCAGCCTGGGTGAATACCATCTTTGCCGGCAACCAAGTAAGGGCGTTCAGGGGTCGCTTGATGTTGTTCCGGGGCGAAAATCTGGGCCTGGTACATTGGCCAAAAAATGTCTGCAAAACGAACTTGCTCACGTTCGGCGACGTCCATGGCGATGTCTCGTAACGCACATAAATGAACGTTGTGCTGCTCGAGCGTGCCAGCTCGGCTTTTTACCCAGCTGGCGATCTTCCCAGCACAGCCGGGAGACCCAACCACGACACGAATGTCACGGTCCTTGAACTGTCGCACGATTGCCGTGTAATGGTCCCGATACCATTGGCCATTCGTTGCATCAAAAGGCCGGTACCGAGAATCGTTCATCCCATAAGCGAGCGTCGCAACGGTCGGCTCAAAAGTCAGGCAGTCTTGTTCCATGCGACGCAGGAAACCATCCGTCTTCTCGCCACTCCATCCGTACTGCCGAGCGGTAATTTGCAACTGCGGCACACAAGCAGTGAGGTAAGTCTCGATCAGCCGCGAGTACATTTTTTGTTCGGTGATCGAATCTCCACAGATGGCGAGGCGGTCACCTTTTTGCAGTAGCAGCGGCCCAGGTTGGGGAGCTTTTCGAGGATTGAAGCTTCGGAAAGCGTCATGATCTGGTTTCGCTTCGTACTCGTACGGCCCAAAGGTAACGTTCTGTGACGTTCGAGACTCTGTTTGGGCAGTGGCGTGGTTGGCGTGAAGGAGGACCACCAGGAAAAGTAGAAAAACGAGTCGATTCATCAGTGGTTCTTTTCTTGGTGGCTTGGTGACGGAAATTCGAGCGTGATTGTGTGGCAGTGAAATACGCAGACGTTATTCTGATTGGATCAA
>JAQWPZ010000168.1 GCA_029245125.1 Rubripirellula sp. | reverse complement strand
AGCGACCGTCACGAACCGCGAGATCGGGATTATCTTCGCCAGCGGTGCCAGGGCGGTCAGGTGGCCGCCGCCAAAAAATTGGCTCCCGGCGACCCACCATTGACTCGCCTAATAAGGTTGGCATCACATCCTGGCCGTCGAGCTGGACACCATCATCAGGATTGATTCCTGCAAAGGAATAGAGTGACCGGTTAATATCCAATGCACAAAGAATGGATTCACTGTTGGTAACACCAGGCATCTTTTCGGCCAAAAAAGCTGGCCCCCAGACAATCAAGGGTGAGCGTATCCCGCCTTCGTACAACAGACTTTTTGAACCGCGTAACGGATCAGACGAACCTGCACCGTCCTCGTGGCCGTTATCACTCATCACCAGGATCAGCGTGTTTTCACGTAACGTGGGATCCTCACGAACACGATCGAACAACTTACCGAGTTGCTGGTCCATTGCATCAAGGACGGCATAATAAAGCTCACGTTTACTTTCGTCGGTCTCAGAGCGGAGCACTTTGGGCGGAAAGAAAGGTGAGTGAACATCATCCGGCCAAACATTGACGAAGAAAGGCTGGCCGGTCACTTGAGCGTGATCGATGAATTCCAGCGTTTCATCTACAAAAGCGGTCGTAATCTTGCTGCGATCTTCCCAGCGGATCGTTCCACGGCCCAAGGCTGCCGATCCCAAGTCGTGCTTTTTGGGACTCTTCCCGTCATAAGCATCTTTCAAAGGCAAGATACGAGGTCCGAGTCCCTCGAAATTCGTCAAACTTCGATCAAACCCATAGTCGCGAATCAACGGCGCATTTCCGACGTCGCGTTGACCTCCCATATGCCACTTGCCGAAATGTCCGGTCGCATAACCTGCTTGTTGCAAACTCCGTGCAAGTGTCGGTGACTTAGCATCAAGCCATTGCGCCATCCCTCGCGAACGATTCTGGCGTCGATTCGCCAAATAGGAAGTGATTCGATGTCGTTGTGGATATTGACCGGTTGTCAATGCAACTCTTGAAGGCGAACAGATCGGCGAATTGACATAAAAGTTGGTAAACCGCAGGCCCTCGCTGGCGAGGCGATCGATGTTTTCGGTCGTCGTTCCTTTCCCACCGAAGCAAGACAAATCGGACCATCCCATGTCATCAATAAAGACAGTGATGATGTTGGGTTGATTCTCGGCAGCTAAAAACCTCGGCGTGCCAAATACGGTCTGTGGATCGTCGGTCTCGGCAAGCCAATCATCAACTCGACCTCGAAGCTCTGCCAATCGTCCCTGCTGCTTGCTATCCGAGATCAAGTTTGCTTGCTCGTACGGATCGGCCTGCGTGTTGTACAGTTCTTCCGCAGGTCGGCTTTGATACCGGTTAACGATCGTGCGGGCCGCTTGATCCTCGGTGGCGGCATCCAACCAACTGGCCCAATAGCCCCGATCGCGTTCCGCCTCTGTGACATGACTCCCGAAGCGAAATTCGGGGTGAAGATTGCGAATATATTTCCAACCATCAGCGGTCCGAATGGAGCGAATCGGAAACACGTTGTGGTTGCCATCCCCACTATGCGTCGTAAAGATCGCTTCACGATGCTTGTTCGTCTGGCCCTCAAGCACCCCACGGAATGAACGCCCATCAAAATCACTCGAGGACGGTTCCCCGGCAATATCCAACAAGGTGGGAAGGACGTCGATCCAAGAAACCATTGCCGTACTACGTTGGCCCTCCGCAATCTTTCCAGGCCAACTTACGATCAGCGGGGTTCGGATCCCATCGTCATACAGGCTCCATTTGCCAAACGGCCATTGTGCCCCGTGATCACTGGAATGCAAAAAGAACACCTTGTCACCAAATTTACGATGCGCCGCATCATAAACTTTGCCAAGCTCGTCATCCATCGTTCGAACTGCTGCAACGTACTTCGCCCGCCAGTCGCGAGTCACTTCGGTATCGACGTGATTCGGCGGCACCCGGAGTGAATCCATCTCCACCGCACTGACGTCTTCAGGCCAAGGGACATGTGGCCAATTCGTGCCAACCAACAAACAGAGCGGCCGAGAAGATTCCCGCTCTTCCAACCACTCAATCGCCGCATCGATCGCAACATCATCGTGGTAGCCGAAATGCCGCGCGACATCAAATCCGTACTCGGGCGTGTGGCGATAGTGAGCCACCTTTCCGAACGCTGCGACTTCGTAACCGAGTTCTTGGAAATATGCCGGCAGCTTTCTGACATCTGCCCGAGGCCGGGAATGATTCGGCTCGGCACCATTCCTGGCGGGATACAGCCCGGTGAGCAACGCAGCGCGACTTGGCGCACAAGACGGTGATGCAACGAATGCATTGTCAAACGTCATCCCCGCGTCGGCGATCCGTTGCATGTTCGGAGTCTTGATGTCGGGTGATCCGTAGACCGATGAATCTCGCCATGTATGGTCATCAGACAGAAATATCACGATGTCTGGTCGAACCACGTCATTGGCAGCGCTAGCGGCTCCATCAGCCGCGGCAGTCTGGGAAACCGAAATCTCAGCCAACGCCATAGACAGCGTCAACAAGCAAAGAGCAGGAAGGTTTTTTATCTTCATCGTGATACCACCAAATGGCAGAAAGATCGATTCATTCTCAGGAATTGCAATGAGCAACGGCGACGTTTGAATAGCGAATCGTGCATGTAATTCCAAAAAGCTTACCAGCGCCCACCGCATGGCTTCTGACGGGCCCACCAGATGGCCAGATCGCCCAGACCGGAAGCAAAGGCTGCACCCAGTCAATTGCCCACAGGCGAATTCAAATATTTGCCAAGGCACTCCAGCCTAAGCCGATTATTACAAACGGCGAACTGTGAGCGAATCATTCGGCCTTTGGCATTGTGACAGTCACTTCACCGGAAAAAAGCATTCTCGGATCACCACGTTCCGCCAATGTTTTGGCGAGTGTCCCGATCGTTCGATCAACGCGGCCATTGAACAGAGATTCGCTGCCATTTGTGCCAGCATTCGTAGTGATTGAGACTGGGGAATCAAGATCAACCAAATCATCACATAACCGAAGGGTCAGTCGATCCACATCTTTCGATTGAACATCGAAAGATTGTCCGTCTAACTTAGCACGCACTTCGGCGCGTCCCCGCATGTCGTTGGGGTCGATTGCCAACCAGTAAAATCTTTGATGCACAACGTCATCCTGCTTCCAGACAATGCTGTTAGGAAACGTCCTCCGATCGTACTTGGCCATCCAGCCGATAGCGACAGCGTCCTGACGGTCCATCCAGTGTCCCTTACCCTTATGCAGGGTCACCTGATGTGGATAACCAGCGGAGTCGTTTTTCGCTAATTCGTCAAGCTGCTCACCCCAACGTCGGGCAACTTCATTTCGTTTGTAGGCGGCATCGAGTTCACCCATATGAATGGTGAAGGGAAGATTACGTAATCCTAGCGGTGAGGTTTCGTTGGGGTGTCCTGCCATCATCGCGGCGGCGGCAAGTTGATCCGCCATCCGTGGAGCTAACTGGAATACCCCATCACCTCCCGCCGAGTACCCCATGATGTAGACACGATCTGGATTGACGTTTTCGAAGACAATCATGTTTTCGATCAATCGTTCGAAAAACTGATCGATATGTCCTTGATGCCACAAATTCCAGGTGTCGGTTGGAGCTCTCGGTGCGACGTAAATCCCTTCTTCCAGTCGGTACAAACGTTTTTGGTTTTCCCACTGCTGGTCATTCACTCGCTTCGGAGCACCACCACCGCCGTGCATGGAGATGTACAAACTTCGACCGCTAGCTGGCGGGTTTCCGAACCGCTGAAAAGCGAAAGGCATTTTCAATTTGCCAATTTTAATTTCCAACGACTTCATCTCATCGGCGCGATCCTTACGAATCTGCGCGACATGGGCTTCCCAGAGCAACGATTTCGCGATCTCTGCCTCGCGGCGAGATAGCGGAACATCTGCAAATGCCTGTTCGCTAATCGCACCCCGATCCGCAGCGGGTTTTGCCAAAAAGGACTTAAGTTTCGAAAGACTCTGCCGACCAGACTGCTTCCTCGTCGCCGGCTCTTCCTTTACTGATACTCCTTGATCCGTTGACCCGGTTTCGGTCTTCGACGTTGGTTGATCAACCTGGGGCGTCTCACCGGTCGGTTCCTCCTGCGCGTCACTCGTTGGAGGGCTCTCTACTTCCGCCGCATCATCGATAAAAAATACGTACGGCGAATCTCTGTGCTGCATTTTGAGTTGCGTTTTAAGAACGCGATCGCCCTTTCGCACTTCGACGGTAAATTCTTTCTCAAGCGGCAAAACGGTACCGATGTGATCATTCGCGTCGAACCGTTCGTCATTCGTCGTCGCGCTAAAAACTTCGGTGTCAGAATCATCAATCACTCTTAGTTTTGCTGAGCAACGGTTGGCGGTCCCGCGTTCTCGCACGACGAACATCGCAAGTGCCGAACCCTCAGGCGGTTCCGGCAAGACATTTGCGTAACGATCCGTCACGTTGACTGCGGAGACGTAATCGATACTGGCGTCCCAAACGAGTGGGAATCGTTGCGGAGTTTTTCGAAAACTGACCGCATAAATTGCATGCCAGGGATGATCCCGCTGGGCTTTCGACGCCCGCCCCATGAACCAAGCTCGATCCAAATTCATCCCAGCAGGCTCGGCTGCACCGGTAAAGTGCCAACCATCGTCCCAAACTTCTACCCATGAGTGATTGCCGCTGCGATCACTCCACAAGGGCGTACCAACGAATCGGGCTGGAACTCCCACTGCCCTACAAGCGTCAATCAGCAGCACCGACAATCCTGTACAGGAAGCGAGTCCCGATTCAATCGATTGCAGTGGACTCTGGTCAGCTCTCTTTCGCGCGGTTGAATATCGCACCTTCAATTCAGGGAAGATTTTTTGGTTCAAAAGTGCGGCGGCTTCCGATAGTGATTTCGCGTCTTTGACTTGCGGTCCGAACCGTTTCAAAAAATCAGAACGCCAGGAATCTCGCCGTTCATTGATGCTCATGTAAGGCACAACATCATTGAAGAAGATCGCTTCGGGGACATTCTTCGCGAAAGCGAACTCTTGCCGAGCTTGATAGGCAAGCCTCACATTTTTCAGCAAGAAATCAGCGGTTAAGGATTTAAGATCACGATCGGGCATATTCGCAATCAGGAAACGCATTGCCCCTAATTGTTCGCCGGGAACATCGTTTAACGCCCGCTCAAGTTCCCCGCGGTTACCACCGGCCCGCCCCAGGCCCGCTTCTAAAGGGGCTTGGTTTTGGTCAAGCCAAAGCTTGGAATCCTGTCGCACGTGCCATCGCTGATCGGTCCCTTGTTTCACTGGCAGATCCAACGTTGCCTGATAGCCATCCTCCGTCAGGCGAATCTGAATCGGTACCTGTAATTGTGGATGCTGATCTGCAAGATTCAATTCCGCCATCGTCTTCGCCCACCGCTTCTGCTCACGATGGAATGTTCTCTGGCGGTGATAGACTTCCATTAACGCATCCCGTGCGGTTGGTTCCCCATTGGTCGCAAACGCCTCTTCGCCAGGTGGTTTTGAAGAAAACTGAACATAGCCCCAACGCTCGGGACGGTGCATGTCAATGATGCCCTGTGGGGACCACACCCAGTTATTTTCCCGAGTCTTAGGGACCTTCTGGTACTTCCCTTTGAGCACTTCGTGTTGCCATTCAACTCGGCTGAAATTGACTCGCCACTTATCCCCGGGGCGAGGTGGTGCGGGTTGCCGTGAAAACTCTGCAAGCACCTTCCATGGGATTGCAATCTCGACACTCCAGCCGGAATCTTGATCGGATGCGTCATTGAGGGAACCTTGCACGTTGACAGCAGTTTGTAACCCCTCGATCTCCCAGGAATTATCTGCCTTGCCACCGTCTTTGTACGGTTTAGGCAGAAACAAATCCCAGGTTGTGTTTAGCGCGTTCAGCTCAAGTTCGTAGTACTCGTGATTGTCACCGTTGGGATCAATGAAAACTTCAAAATCATTGTCGTGAAAGATCACCGCATCGTGGTCAGTAAGGGTCCCCCAGACATGTGGCTCATCGAGTTGCGCCGCAATATAAAAGAAGTCCTTGTTCCACAACATTTTTGCACGAGTGCGATGCCGCGGCTTCGGTTTGACATCACCTTCGATATCCCTGAATGCAGTTGTCCACGGGGTGGACTTCCAAACAGATTCGTCGATCTTCCCATCGACGCTGATTGGTGATTCCGTAAAGCCACAGACATATTGCTGCGGTGTGATGAGTTTCATCTTTTCCCAATCACCGGCCGAATCGGCCAGGATCAAATCTGTCCCCGACCATGCGGCCATTACCACTATCAATCGCAGCCACTGCGAACTCTCGATCCACCGCTTCATGGAAATCTCCTTCAAACTCAAAATCACCAACCGCATAATCTTTCAACCCGCGGAATTCTATCGCTTTCAAGCGTCTCAAGCTATCGCGTGCCAACTCAAATGCAGCCAAATGCGCGGGTGTGATTAAGACGTTTTCAGCCAATCTGTAATCGGCCCTGCCAGCTTAATCCGGAATATCTGTGATGAGGTCTGAACGTCCATGTTTTCTGGGCGTTTGGACGGTTTGCAAGCGATGGAGAAAATGACTGACCTTGGGACGATTGCCAAGTCCATCATCGTTTTCGCGGGTTCGCAGGTCATTTGACGCAGAATCCAATCAAGGCAAACGCAAGCCTTGATTCAAATTTTCGTTTCACTGGGCGGGCATTGCGTAATTCACATCCAACCGCCTCCAGAAAGCGTCGAAAACAACGTTGCAACAATTCGCCAGCTTGGAGCAGTTTTCGTCAGCAAATTCATTCAAAATTGCCCGCCTGCCTGCATTCGATCACTGCCGCTTCTCAAGCCGGACGCTGAGTCAGCTTTCGTTAACCAAAAGCTGGGTTGGGGAACGGAGCCAAACTGACGCAAACGCTGACACGATGGAACGGGGCACCATCGAAAAACAACCCATGGGCGTCCATTTTCCCTGATGAATCCTATCCCCAGCGAACGGGAGATACGCGTAAACTATGGAGGTGGCGTCCACTCGAAGTTTACGTGCTGGAATTAACATGACACCTGACTCTCTTAAACCCGATGGACTTGTCACGTTGGAGATGGATCATCCGATCTGGGATCGCTTCTTCACTGTGGCACCCCTGGTTGTGATTGGAACCCGCGAGTCAAACGGGGAAAACGATCTGGCTCCCAAACACATGGTGAGCCCAATGGGGTGGGATAACTATTTTGGCTTTGTCTGCACGCCGAGTCACAGCACTTATCAAAATATTCAACGGGAAGAAGTCTTTTCCGTCAGCTACCCCAAAGTTGGGTCGGTACTGATGGCCGCCTTGGCAGCATCGCCTCGCTGCGGGGATGATTCAAAGCCCGCCTTGATGGCATTACCCGCCTTTCGCACATCAGAAGTCGATTGTCCCTGTTTGATAGATTCAACTTTATTTTTGGAATGTCGGCTCGACCGCATCGTCGACGACTTCGGCGTCAACAGCTTGATAGTCGGTAAGGTCGTTGCCGCCCAAGTCCAGTCGTCAGCACTGCGTCGGGCTGACATTGACGACGAAGACATAGTGACTGCATCGCCCCTGCTTGCTTATGTGTCTCCAGGCCGATTTGCAACAATCGACCATAGTGTTGCGTTTCCATTCCCGGCCGGTTTTAAGCGACGCGAGGATTCCCAGAAATGAATTCGGATCTCGCCCCTAAGGTGCTTGAACATCTTCGCTCGCGGCAATCGGAAATGGTTGACTTGCTGACGCGTAGTGCACTAATTGAATCTCCATCTGGAGTCCCCGATTCGATCATCCCAATGTTCGCTCTGTTGCGAGAGCAGCTTGAGGGGCTTGGATTCAGCTGTATTCAAATCCCGGGAGAGAAGACGGCAGGCCAACTTCTGGCCATTGACAAGCAAGCAGCGGATAATTGCCCGAGACAATTGTTGCTGGGCCACTGTGACACAGTATGGTCAATCGGCACCTTGAAAACGATGCCAGTCCAAACACACGATGGTTGCCTTTACGGACCAGGCGTGTATGACATGAAAGGGGGCCTCGTTCAAGCATTATTTGCACTTTCAGCGCTGCGAGAACTCGAACTCCAGCCGACTGTATCGCCCGTATTCTTCATCAACTCAGATGAGGAAATTGGCAGTTTCGAATCTGCGGATCTCATTCGCGAACTGGCTCCCGCGGTTGATCGCGTGATGGTCATGGAGCCCTCTCTCGGACCAACTGGCTTGCTGAAAACTGCCAGAAAAGGCGTGGGCCGTTTTGTCATAAAAGTCATCGGCCGAGCTGCTCATGCTGGTTTGGATCCCGAGAAGGGCATCAGCGCAATCCTGGAACTTTCACATGTCGTTCAGTCACTCTTCGATCTGAACGACACTGAAAAAGGAATCACGGTCAATGTTGGCACAATTGATGGCGGTATGCGGCCCAATGTTGTGGCACCAGAGAGTCGGGCTGAAGTTGATGTTCGAGTCCGCACAAAAGAAGATGCACAACACATCGAACAAGCAATCCTTGGACTAAAACCGACGGTTCCTGGTACCGAACTGCAAATCAGCGGGCGGATTGGCAGACCTCCACTTGAGCGGACTGCGGGGAATCAAAAACTCTGGCAACGCGCTGTCCAAGCTGCCGCTTCACTTCAACTCCCGATTGACCAGGGGGCTGCGGGCGGTGGTTCGGATGGAAACTGGACAAGTCTTTACACACCAACACTTGATGGTTTAGGTGCGGTTGGCGATGGCGCCCATGCGGTCACAGAACACGTCGTCAAAGATCGCATGCCCGAACGGGCCGCATTACTAGCGTGCCTGCTCCTTGAACCGCCGCTGAACCACGAAAGCGAACACAACAACGGGTTTTGCTGGAACGAACTGAGCCGCCTCGGGATTCAATAAGGAGAACAACGCCAATGGGCAACCGACGCCTGAACCACAGCAAGATGCAGCCGCGCAACGTTTAACAAAACTGCAGATATTGCCACTCAACCAATCAAGGTCGCTCAAATCGGGATGTCAAAAATGGAAAATTGATGCCGCGCGAAAGTCATGAGAAACCCGACTCGCTTCGACTGACCCAACCGTTTGCGGTTCAGGCGGAGATCGATGGGCGCCGCGGTTCGACGTAAGATGGACGTGTTATTGCTGACCGAAGAATTCGGCCACAAATCTCAAGACATCTGTGCTGGTGAACACGCCTACCACGAAACCTCCGTCCATCACCAACGCACAATCAACTGCTTCTGAATTCATCTTTCGCACTACCTTGTCGATTGGCTCAACGGGTTCAACGACCAAAGGCTGTGAATGGCAAAACTGTTCGACCGAGCAATCAGCGAAGTGAGTTCCTGTTTGCACCTTGGCTTGGAGTAGCATTTCGCGTGAGACGACACCCCGCAACTGTGAACCATTCATCACAGGCACGTGATGGATCTGGTGCTCTTCCATCAAATCCCACGCCTGTTCGGCTGTCTCACACCGCTCTGCCTCGACAGGCAGGTGTGTCATGAATTGACGAACATCAGGTGCGTGACGCTTCATTGCGATCCTTCTAGAACGTTTATTTTTCAGTCACCGAAAGCCAGATTCCCGATCGAGCAAACAGCTTTGCCAATTGGTAGGTTGCCAGTATTGGTTCACCGACAGGTTTGTCATCCTGATCCAAACGCTGCCCAACAATCTGGAATTCACCCTGCACGGCAATCCCAGCTTCGCAGGACAGTGTTAGCTTGACTGACTTCGCTGAGTCACCCTTGGCTTTCGATACCACCTCCAGCCCCGATACGCCGTTGGGGAGTCCGCGCGGAACCAGACGCACATTTGACGTATCACCTCCGGTCCGTTTCACGCTGACAGCTATTTCAGCCGGTTTGTCGGCGGTCAGCGGGAATCGCCCTGCGGCAACAGTGAGTTCGATCTTGGGTGTAATCGGCTGAACAAGAACCGAATAGACTGCTCGCGCACCGTGATTATCGACAAGGTCGGAAATTTGCAATTCGACCTCGCCGTCCGAAGCAGCTTTGTATTCGAGCACAGCATCGTATTCATTGCGAGCCAAATCATCGTTGCGCCCGAGTTCCTTTCCCGAGGTGGGATCTATCAAACGCAGTACCGAATCAAGCTCAAATCCAAACCGTCTTGCGTAAACGCTCGCTCGGTAGCGTTGCCCACTTTTCACGGAAAATCGTAGTCGGTCCGTTTCCCCTGCCTGGGATAAACGCCCCGAAAACACAACTGGCAAACCACTGGCGATGACCACATCTTGCTCTTCCGATTCAAGATATGAAACGGCGTTCGCGGGCGCGCGATCATGCCAATGCCACCCACTCGCTTCGCCCAACGAAGAGATGACAGGGTTCTTCCCACTCCATTGGATCGTGCTTGGCTTGCTGGGTAGTCCCCACCCGGTGGTCAGCGATTTCTGTGTGAAATCTTCAGCGATCAACAACGGCAGTACGTGATCCAGGAATGGTTCGGTCGTTAGTCGAAGCAGGTAGGTATAAGACGGATTTCCAGCAAATCCAATCGTACCGGTAGGTGTTTCTGGGAACGCAAAAACTCGCACATGGAACGTTGCATCAGACTTTGCCTGGTAAACAAACTGGGGGTCCAATCCACGAACATCGTCCGATTGAGCCACGACGTTGCCACGCGGATCTACCAGTTGCAAAATGGAATCCATCGGCGAAGCCAAGATTTGGTTTGCCCGCAGGGATGCGAGTAACGTCTGCCCAGCTTTCAATTCAACACTGTACGAATCGAGATCTCCACTTTTTTCAAGCCTGCCAGCAATGAGTGCTGGCAAGTCTGCTTGATTGGATTCCGCGAGTCGATTGTTCGGTTCCGATTCCGCTTGCACAGGTTCACGTTCGATGAACAACGGCAGCAGGTCACTGGCCGACTGTTCATCGTGCACGCGAATCCATGCTATCCCCGGCGGCGTCTCATCAGGAACCGTTATCTCCAACACTCCAGAATCTTCGCCCGCTGCGATCTTTAGACCCGCGTTTTCACAGACGATCGTAGCAGGCCAATTCGGAAACTTGCCCTCCACCTTCACCACCGATACTTGGCCGATCTGTACCGCAGGAGGAAAGAAACGGTCCAGTTGAATCTGCGCCAAGCCGACATTCGACATCCCGACGAAGCTGACAAACCAAACCAATACGTTCAACAAAGGCGAGAATTGATCCTTGCAGAGAGGACTCATTTCTTCACCTCCGCAAAGTCGCAAAGTGCGAGTATGGCGATGTTTGGCGAGGACCAAAAATCCTTACTGCTCTGAGATCTACGAACGCCTTGCTTGGGCAACAAATTCCGGCAAGGATCGTCGAGTGGAGGAACCGAATTTGGCGTCGATTTAAGTTGGGCCGCGGAAACTAACATCACCCCATGATCTCGTCGATGGGAGCCGCGTTACTGACCAGATGGACGGGTCGTCCTTCCGGCGTGTGAACAATTTTGTTGGGATCAATTCCCAGTTTTCGATAGACCGTTGACACAAAGTTTTCTGGCGCTAGAACACGTTCGACGGCGGCGTAACCTTGGCGGTCCGTTGCACCCACAACCTGTCCACCTGGCGTCCCACCACCGGCAAACATCACACTCATTGCATTGGACCAATGGTCCCGGCCAACATCCTTGTTGATCTTCGGCGTCCGTCCGAATTCGCCTAAGGCGATCACCAGCGTCCGCTCAAGCATTCCTTGGGACTTAAGGTCTTCGATCAACGCCGCTATTGTTGCCTCGAATGGCGGCATCTTTTTCTCGAATGCGTTAAACAGGTCACGATGATGGTCCCAGCCACCGTGATAAAGAGTCACAAACGGTACGCCAGCACTAACCAAGCGTCTTGCCAACAACGCGCGCTGTCCAAACGGATGACGCCCGTAGGCATTTCGCACATCGCCCGGTTCTTGATGGATGTCGAATGCCGACTGTGCTTGCGGGCTGCTGATCAGCTGCATGCTTTGTGCGAAAAATTCATCTCCTGCGACGACGGGATCACCCGCGGCCGCATCGGTGATGCGCAGTAAACGATCAACCTGGGCACGAATGGCCTGTCGAGATTCGAATCTGCCTTCAGTCAAGCCATTTGGAATGGTGACATCACGAACCCGAAAACTGCTGCGGTTGGGGTCATCGGGAACCACGAAGGGAGCGTGGCGGGCACCAAGAAAATTCGGCCCGCCACTTCGTGACATATTTGGCATTGAGAAATAGGCGGGAATCCCCTCCGGTGCACCCACTTCGCTGGATATCACACTGCCTAGTGATGGATGAAAACTAACGAATGCACCGCAGCCGACGGGAATCCGCGGCGGAGCACCGGTCATCATGTAGTGGTTGCCGGCACCGTGATTCCCCTGGTTGTGTCGAATCGATCGGACGACCGCCAAATCATTGGAAATGGATGCCAAACGTGGCAGGCACTGACTGAATTGGATGCCGGGAGTTTGCGTTGCGATGGGACCAAACTGACCACGGATTTCCGCAGGAGCTTCTGGTTTCGGGTCAAACGTTTCGTAATGGCTCGGCCCACCATCCATCCATATCAAGATGCAGGAATCGGCCTGATGAGGTGTCGGCGCGATGACACCTTCGGATGCAGTTGCGCGCAACGCTCCCGTTAAACCTCCGGACAACAACCCGCCTAACCCGAGGGTCAAACTATCGCGGCGTGAAACGCCTTCACAGCGTCGGGGTTTCATGGTTTTCTCCTTTGAACCAATGGAAGCAGCACTTGCGTATCCAAGTCGCGATGCCGCATCCGCAGCGAACGGTAGAAAGCAAAAACAGTGAATTGATTTTTCAAGGGTTCCACCGAATCGTCTTGCCTAATTTTGAATCGTAAATTCAGGGGCATTCATCATCGCCCACATCAAATCTTCGATCACCGTGCGGCGTTTCTCAGCGGATTCGATCAACTCGATTCCGTAATCCGATTCGGCCGGCGTGGGAACTCGCGAAAAAATCGCCAGGTAAACTTCTTCAATGATCAGTGAGGCAGTCAACTCGCTTGCCGCGAGTCGTGCCGCCCGACCTTGATCGCTACGAATCCGACTATCAATATCAGGCGAGTTCATTAGATGGAGCGACTGGGTCACGGTTGCATCGGGCGTTCGTTCGCAGGGCGGATCCTGATTCTCATTGGGACGTCCAAAGGTGTCCAGAAACATCGAATCGACTCGATGCGTCCACACTTGGCTGGCACGCGATTCAGCTGGCATCGCTTGCATCTTGGCAGCAACTTCTGTCACGTCAGCGACAGCATCCATCAGCACCTCAGCACGCAGTCGATGTCGGTAATGACGCGAGTAATTCACGCGATCACCCGAATTGGTTTCGTTGGGCAGCGATGAATGACTGTAGGTGCGAGAGAGCGTGATCGTCCGGATCAATTGTTTTAAATCGTATCCGGATTCTCGGAAATTCGCGGCCAATGCGGCTAGCAGTTGCGGATTTGTGGGTGGATTTGTGCTCCGCAGGTCATCAACGGGTTCGACGATTCCACGGCCCATCAAGATTCCCCAAACCCGATTCACTTGGACTTGTGCGAAGTAATCATTCTCGTCCGACGTCATCCATTGAGCCAAATCATCGCGGGGGTCTTCTGACTCACCGACATGTTTTCCAAACAGCGGCTTTGGACTCATCTTCTCTCCGGTCAGCGGATGCGAAACGGTCCCGCTTGTGCTGGTAAAGACAATTTCCTCACCACCCGAGATGGGTGGCGACAACCCAGTCCCCTTCCGTCCAACCTTCGCGAAGTGAGCCGCGAATTGATAGAAATCTTGCTGGCTCCAACGTTCAAAAGGGTGGTGATGGCACTTCGCGCACTCCAACCGAACCCCCAAAAACAATTGACTGACCATCGTTGCTACTTCATCGGGACTACGTCGATCACGATAGAGCGTTGCGGCACCGTTGTGCCAAGTGCTTCCCTTAGCCGTGATAAGTTTGCGGACCATCGAATCGTAGGAGACATTCGCGCGGAACTGTTCGCGGATCCAGTTGTCGTAATTCAACACGGCTTTGATGCCGACGCGGTATGGGTTGGGCCGTAGCAGGTCTGCCCAGTATCCGGCCCAGTGATCCGCGTATTCAGGGCGAACAAGCAACAGATCAACTAAATTCGCTCGCTTGTCTCTGTCCGAATCGTTGAGGAACTCTCTGGCTTCTTCTGGGCTTGGCAGACGTCCGATGACATCTGTGTAAATTCGCCGCAAGAAGGTTGCGTCATCGATTGGATCAGAAGGCAGTAGAGATAACTTCTGCAACTTCGCGTAGACGTGATCGTCGATAAAATTCGAACGGGGCAACTCTGTGAAACGAGCTGGGGCCAAAGTAATGGGCTGAGGGATCGAAACATTGGCGACGCAAATATGATTCATATACCGTGCCATGACTGCGGTCTCACCCGGCAACACCCCGGCCGTGATCGCCCCCGCAGGATCAACGCTGACGACACTCGCTTCATTGGACAGATAGGTCGCCAACCGTGTGACGTCGCGTTCGCTGCCGTCATCGTAATGAGCCGTGACCCGCAAGTGGTTTTGCTGACTCGGCGAAAGCGAAAACTCGCTCTCGGCCAGCGAGACGGATTGCAGCAATGGCTCACCGTCGATCTTCCGCGGCGCGGCTTCTGCGATCCAGTTCAACAAGGTTTGATAATCGGCAGAATCAGGTTCAATTTGTCGACCACCGCCGTGGGGTGTTTGGGCGGTTGCTTTCAGCAGCAACAAGCTCTCGCTCGGGGACGCTGGGAACAGACGCCGGCCACGTGATTCGCGCACGAGGGAGTGAAAATCAAAATCCGGATCGAACGCGAGCAGCGAAAGTTGAAACCCATTTTGTCCCCGCTGTTTTCCGTGGCAGGCACCCGAGTTGCAACCGTGTGCCGTCAGCACAGGAAGGATATCCAGTTCGAAGCTAACCTTCGCCGCCTCAATTGCTGGGGCGAGCCAGCAACCTATCAGCAGGACGGAATATATCGCAGCGTGGCGAGATAAACAAAGCATCAGAGGACGCGGGTTGGAGGGATCAGGCGGGTACCCTCTATTCTAGCCAGATCGGCAAGAAAATGCGCCACGGTATGCCAGGCCCGAAAATGATCGCGAAATCGGGCAGCTGAGGATCGATCCAAAGGCCTTCATTCGATGGTGCCAGGGAAAACCAACTCCGCTGATCGATTCCGCTGATGCGAAGGAAATACCAATCGAGTCGGTGAATCCTTAGTCGGTGGGGCATTCCGAACGAGAGCCCGAAAGCTCGGGTACTGCTGGTGTGTCGTCGTTCGTGGAACCATCGGGCTGAGCCTTCGTTTTAACTTTGCTCTCTGCCTCTGCCTTTGCCTGCTCTTCTTGAGCAAGTTTTTTTCGCAATTTGTACATCCGTCGCCGCAACTGCTTGGCCTGCGTTTCGACATCGTCAAGCTTGGCCTGCAATCGATCAATCGCCCGTTCGGTGTTATTCGTCAGTAGCCGCTCAACGGAATCAAGCACAATCAGCGCCCGCAAGGCTTTAATCGAAGTCCCCCGTAGACGATAGACACGAGCGAATTTGATCACCTGCTGAACCCGCATGACACGCAAGAATCGCAGAAATGAAACCAGGGGCAACAGAATGATCACGAGATCGACCCAGTGGGTTCGGCAATAATCAATTTTCTTCTTCGCGACGGCAACCATTAAGATAAATTCGGCTGCAAAAGCAAACCAAATCACGCCGGTGCTGATGTGCAGTAACACGCGCAGCCAGCTGTACTCGGCCACTTGAACCTTCATGAAAAACTCGATCACAAAGACCGGCAAGATCAGTAGCGCGATCATGATCATCGGGATGCTGAGCTTCTTTGCTAACCGACGTCGCAGCCGCTTGTTAGGGGTGCGCCAGCCGAGGCCTGGCAACCACAAGCGATCGTGCATTTCATAGCTGCGTGCACAAAGCCGCAAGGATGGCATGCCGCAAAACAGAAAGCTGAAAAAGTGATATTTCTTGGTGTCTGTATTCCAAGGACGTGTCATCCAATGAAAAACAGATTCGGCGATCATGATGGGCCAGACAATGAAGATCAGCGTGATCGCAATGTTCTGAAACCATCCACCGGAAATATCATTGGCTGCAATCGCTAATCGGATCTGCTCTGCTTCGGATGCATCCGGCCGAATAGCCAACCGCGCGTTTTCGCTGAAGTTGGGAACGTCAAACCAAGTCACAACAAGAATAGCCTGGCTAACCAAGAACACGATCGACAGCCCGAACATAATCGGTGCGGTCAAGTGAGCGAAAGAACGGAGAAAGTGGAGTCGGCTAACGTACATAGTGACTTAGGCAGCATACCGTCTTTCTGAGGGCGCAAAACCGATTCAATTCGATCCAAAATCGAAGCTCAAGAATCAGATCGCCTCACAAACCTCTGCGGATACCAGACCCTCCCATGTTTCGTTCCATTTTAATTGTCAGTTGCGCACGTTTTTTCGCTCGTCCTGTTGATCACACACCGATTTGTTGGACGCGGTTGCGGCGGCGGTCATTCGGCTCGCAGTTCCGGCGGCACCTCGCCCAGTGCTGCATCGGGCAACTCAAACGAACCGGCGAGGAGCTCACGATCCTCGTTCACCAATTCGGGATACCTCGCGGGAACAACATCCACAGCAAAGAGTTCTTGCACAGCATCTTCGAACTTGACAAAGCCAACCGTTTGCCCTGTTTCAATATTTACAACCCAGACGCCACAGACTCGCTCATCCATCGTGCGTTGGGCGATTGGAATCCCACCAAACACTGCTGACTCACGTACTTGCGACAGGCCAATCCAAGCGAGAGGCCCGGTGAAAGCCAGGCCTCGCGTAAAACCTGGCAACGAAGCGACGTTTTCATAGCGTCCGGTGCTTGCATCCAAGTAACCAAAACCGCCGGTTCCCGATTCCAACAGCCACAACCGATCGCGGTACCACCTTGGGCTGTGTGGCATCGATAACCCACGGCAGATCACTTCATTCTGCGACCGATCAATCACGATCCCACCGCTGGTTTTATTTTCCCGCCATCCGGCAATTTCATTCGTTTCACCGAGTGCCGTCAAATACCGCGGTTCACCGTCACGAAGCCCGATGCCATTGAGATGGCAACAGTCCCCGGGAATGTATTTCGTTACGAAAGAAGGTCGCCACACCGGTTCGAAACTAAACGTATCGCTGCGTCTACAGAGACAAGAAAACCGTGTGTTCACAAACCACAACTCGGCTTCATGGCCACCGCCAACCCAAGCCATCTCATGGATTTGCACATCACCGGTCCAGTGAGTCGTGCGTGGTAAGAAACAGGCGTCGTGGGGGTTTGCGTTGGCTTTAACGCCTTCGGTTCCACCAGCCTCGGCAACCGATTGCGATCCGAGACGTTGGCAAACCGCCGGTAGGTTATGGAATTCCCAGACACTGGTCGCCGCCCCAACGGCCAAGCGATTCCCGCTAATCGCTAATCCCATCGGCTTATCAAAACACCGAAAGTGGGTGTTCAGCACGCCATTTTCAGCCCGTAAAATCACCAATCGGCCCGCCTGATACGTCGTCACCATCAACGAAACCCCCAATTGATCGAGGATTTCGGGCAAGTTCGAGGTGTGGACACTCCTAAGCGGTTGTTGTGCCGACGGTGTGCTAGCAGGCTCAGACATATGGACGGTTATAACGTTCGGGCAAGAAATTCGGGCGGATCGCAAACAAGTTCCGACGAAGAAATGACTTCCGGCACGCAGAAGTTACCTAAGCAGACTCCAAACCGGAGTGATCTTCCCTGGAATGAGAAAACAGAGCTAGCCTGATCGGGTTCTTTCATTTAGCCTAAAAGGGTATCAAACCCAGCTATTTTCGCACTTTTTGAAACCGATTTTGCACGCAAACGCATGCTGAAAGCACTCGAGCTGGCCGGTTTCAAGAGTTTTGCGGATCGCACTCGGTTCGATTTCCCCGATGGCATCACCGTCGTCGTCGGCCCCAACGGGTCGGGAAAGTCGAATATCGTCGACGCGATCAAATGGGTGCTCGGCAGCCAGAGCGCGAAAAGTCTCCGCGGCAAAGAAATGGCGGATGTCATTTTCAAGGGCTCGCAAACCCGCAGCCCAGCTGGTTCGGCAGAAGCAACCATCGTCTTTGATAATCCCAACGGCGAGCTCGATGTCGATGCCCCGGAGGTTCATGTCACCCGACGGGTCTATCGCAGTGGCGAAGGCGAGTACCTGATCAATAACCAACCGGTCAGGCTCAAAGACGTCAAGGATCTCGTTCGTGGTACTGGTATCGGGATCGACGCCTACAGCCTGATCGAGCAGGGAAAAGTCGATCGCATGCTACAGGCGGGCGCAAAAGATCGACGTGCAATCTTTGAGGAAGCTGCGGGCATCAGCCGGTTCAAGGCCAAGAAGGTCGAAGCAGAACGCCGACTCGCGCGGGTGCAAACCAACCTAACCCGCCTCGGTGATATTGTTGATGAAGTCGCCTCACGACTGAAAAGCATCCGCAGTCAGGCCAGTAAGGCCGAACGTTATCGTCAGGCCAATGAGCGCATGAAAGCGCTAAGAACCCAAGTCGCCTGGGCGGATTGGCGGGAAATGTCCACGGAGCTGGAAAACTCCGAACGCGAACTCGCTTCCGCCAAACACAAACATGCCGAATTGGAATCGCTTCGCCAGCAAATGGCCGAAGCAAGACAAGAGGCTGACGCGGAGCTGCAACGCATCGCACAGCAATCCTCCGAGGTCGAACAACAACGCAGCAACCTTGTCCAAAGGATCGCTGAGTACGCGGGCCGTCGTACCGCCGATAAAGAAGCGATCGCTGACTTACGACAAACGGTGGCCAAGTCACTGCGACGCGTCCGTTTGCTGCAATCCCGCGCCGGTTCCGCAGCCGAGGAATTGCGGAATGCCAATCAGCGGCTCGAACAATACGACCATGAACTGCAAGAAGCCCGCCGCCGCAACTTGGATGCCGAAGTTGAGCGAGATCGAGTTCAGACGGAAGTCTCTGATGTGCGAATTCGTCGTGAGACGGTTCAGCAGAGCCACCTCGCTCAAGTCCGACTCGTGGCGGATCTTGAAGCCAATCGTCAGCGAGCTGGCCAAGCGATGGCCGAAGCAGAACGCTCACTCGTCAACCTTCGCCGTCGTTCGGATGCCGCGTTAACCTCCTTCACGACGGTCAGCCAAGAAGCGGAACACGCTGTCACGCGAGTTGCAAAAGCGGACAACGCCATTACTGAAATCGTCACGGCGATTGAGTTGGCCGATGCCAAACTTCAAGAAAGTCGACGCACGCTCGATCGACGCCGAGAAGAAATCTCAGCCTTGAAGATTCGCTTACAAGGTGTGATCGAGCGGTTAAGTGTCCTCAAAGATCTCGAAAAACGCCAGGAAGGATTGTCCGGCGGCGTGCGGACCATCCTCCAGCAACTGCAAGATCCCTCTTTATCGCTCGCAGATAATGTCCACGGTATCGTCGCAGAATGCCTGGAAGTCGATGTTAAAGTTGCACCGCTGATCGACAGTGCGCTGGGCCAACGAAGCCAGTACATCATTGTCAGCGGCGGAGAACTTCAAAACGCGATTCTGGCTGGCACGCTTAAGATCAATAGCCGGGTTGGCTTACTTCGCATTGATGAACTGCCGCGGCGTCGACCGGGTGATCGTATTCGCCTCGACGGATTGAAGGGAGTGATTGGACGCGGCGATCGTATGATCCAATGCGAATCGATGTTCGAGCCACTTGCGCGACACTTACTGAGCAGCACTTGGTTGGTTGATTCACTTGATACAGCGTTGGGACTTCGCAAGCTGAGCGGTGCTGGGCTGCGGTTCGTGACGGTCGATGGTGAACTGCTTGAAAACGATGGATCAACCGTCGTGGGGCCGGCCGCAGCAGCAACCGGCCTCGTTAGTCGCCGAAGTCAAACGACCGCTGCCCAACAAGAAATTGAACATTACGAATTTCAGATCAAAGAGGTGACCGGCGAAACCGAACATTTGGCTGAACAGGTCGACGAAGAAGCGGCCCAACTCGGGCGACTTGAGCAACGCCATCGCCAATTGATCGCTGACCGCGCCGCGGCTGAAGCCGAGCGGCGTCATATCGAGGAACAAAAACAGTCGCAACAAGCAATCTGCGACGAACTGTCCCAAGAGATCGAATCGATCGAAGCCGTTCAACAAGAATCGCAAGAACAAAGCCAATCAATCGGCCAACAAATCACCAATGGTCGACAAGAAATTGAACGCCTCGAAATGGACGCGGCAGAAGCGGACGAAATGCTCGCAGATGTGCAGTCCGCGTTGCAAACCGCTACGAGTGGCGTGATGTCGATCAGCGTCGATGTCGCACGAGCCGAACAAAAACATGAAGCGCTCTCGACGAGCATGGAACAGCAACAAAGAGACCAAAACCAGCGTGAAGCGGCTGTCGATGAAGTTCGGACACAAGCGACCTCAGGAAGGCACCGCATCAATGAGTTGACGGCAAGATTGCTTGACGCAAACCACCGCTTGGCTGAATTGCAATGGCAAGCCGATCACGCTCATGCAACGCTCAAGAACTTCACCGATTCGGCGACCGAAGTTCGCCGTGAAAATGGCGACATCATGCGGGCCAGTGAAGAGGCCATGAAACAAGCGTCTGCCGCCAGCGAAGCAACCCACTCAATTTCATCGCGACGTGAAAATCTTCAGCTTCGACGCGAAACACTTGCCCAACGTTTGCGTGAAGATTACGAAATTGACTTGCACGCCAGCGAACCGCCTGAGGATTGGCAGGCGCCAGCTGATCGTGATGACGTCGAGGAAGAAATCGATAAGTTGCGTCTTCAACTACAACGCACTAGCAACGTCAACATGGAAGCGTTGGAAGAACTAGAAGGATTG
Organism: Rubripirellula sp.; assembly: GCA_029245125.1. Taxonomy (GTDB): domain Bacteria; phylum Planctomycetota; class Planctomycetia; order Pirellulales; family Pirellulaceae; genus Rubripirellula. The sequence continues at coordinate 17,117 of JAQWPZ010000168.1, read as the reverse complement.
CAGCAACGCTACGACGAACTCCACGGACAGTACCAAGATTTGACGGCAGCCAAAGATTCACTGCAAAGAATCATCGTTCGTATCAATTCCGATAGTCGTCGTTTATTCCTCGACACACTCGAGGCGATCCGGATCAATTTCCAGCAACTGTATCGCAAGTCGTTCGGTGGTGGACATGCAGACCTCATTCTGGAGGAAGCAGATGATCCTCTCGAAGCAGGTGTCGAAATTGTTGCTACGCCCCCCGGAAAGCAGAGCCTCAGCAATTCGCTTCTGTCCGGTGGTGAAAAGGCGTTGACCGCGGTTGCCTTGCTGATGGCAATTTTTAAATATCGGCCAAGCCCATTTTGCGTTCTCGACGAGGTCGACGCTCCCTTTGACGAAGCCAACATCGGAAGGTTTGTCACCGTTCTGAACGAATTCCTCGATCAATCAAAATTTGTCGTCGTCACGCACAGCAAAAAAACAATGACTTCAGCGACGACACTGTACGGTGTTACCATGCAGGAATCGGGGGTGAGCAAGCAGGTTTCGATCCGCTTCGAAGACATGAGCGAAGACGAGGAGGTGGCCTAGCTGCCGCGGCGTATCATGCCTCCAAAAGGACCGGAGTTCGCCAGCGATTTCACTCTCTTTGTGACAGCCATCCGGGCCCAGGTTTGCTCCTGAAAAACAATCCTGGCACCACCTGTTGTTATAGTGCCGCAAAAGTCATCCGGGGTTTCTAGAATCGCTTCATCCAATGGATTGGTTGTCCATTGATCCAGCCTCGCGGCACGATGGCGATCAAACCTTCGACAAATCATCAGCAAACAAGCTCAGGTAGCGGACCCGTCCAATTTCAATTTCTCGAAATCTCAACTTCATCGCAGTTGCTGGAAGTATCGCAGATATAGTTCGCAAATTCATTTGCTGTCGACACGCAACAAACGGCGAAAATTCTGGCCCAGAATGAGTCGCTTGTCTTCTTCCCCGATGTCGGCACTGATCACCTTTGCCAATTCAGTCCCCAGCGAACGCGAGGGCAGATGGCTACCAAAGATGATTCGCCCAGCAGTGATCTCCCGAACCGCCATTTCGATAAACCCCGCCGTTGCATCAAAGCCCGATGTTTCGACGTGTACGTTGGAATGTTGTCGAATCGCCCGCAGGCCACGCTGCCACTCTCCACCCGCATGCGCACAAACGAATGTTTGCTCGGGATAACGGGCAGCCAGCACGGCCAATTCGGATGGCGTCGACTCACTGGGATTACGTTTGCCGCCGGTTTTGAACCACGTGTGTACCATGATTACACCGCGCAATTCTGCTACCCGTTCAATTAGTGGCCCGAGGGCGGGGTCATCGCACCGCCGCGCCCCTGGTCCTCCACCCGGCAGGTAAACACCAACCATTGGACCATCGGCTAACCACCGGTCAATCGCTTTCAGCGATGCCGGCACGTCGTTGGAATTTACCTGAATCATCCCGATCAAAAATTTCGGCCAGCGAGTCATTGGGCCGAGCACAACATCGGGACGGGTTCGCAGCAAGTGTTCGAGGTTTTGATCTGAAGTGGTACCAATACCAACATGGGGGAAATAACAAGCACGTTCAAAACGACCCTTCTGGATCGCTGGCAACGCGCGCTTGATATCAGCAACTAGAGCATTGCTGCCGTCATCACCCGGATGACCATGCGCAGGGGTGAAGTACGAATCCCAAATGCGATATCGCTTTAACGTCTCGGGCGAAGGCAAACCCGGATTCCATTGTTTCCTGTTCATGACGCCAACCCAGCCATCAACTTTTTCGCATTACCAGAGAGCACTGCCCTTAACGTGGCCACATCAAGTTGCCCCGATTCATGAGTTCGAATCAACGCCGCTTCTGGAATCAAAAGAGGCGCATGAGTTCCCAACATAACTTGGCCCGCATGAAACTGTTCGACCAACTGGGGTACACCATCAGTGGAATCGACCCGCGCTGTATCAAAATAGAGCCGATCGATCTTGGACCACTCATTCGACCGATCTGCGACGCTTCGCGCATTGAGCACTTGGACCACCGCACCCTCGACACGGGACAAAGCCTCCCCTAACGGCGACAAGTCGACATCTTTGACACGAAGCCGTGAGTGCTGGGTTCGCACATCTTCAAGGGCGACGACGATTTGCACCAAGCGACCGTTTTCAGCGGCTCGACGCAACAATTCGAGCATCATGGGATCGTCTAGCTCGTAATTGTGATAAGACGGATACAAGCGAACACCGAACATTTGATGATGTTCACAACACCGCTGCAGATCGCTTTCCCAATCGGGCAAGTTCAAATTGACCACGCCTATCGGCACCAACTCATCAAACATCTTGCTTTGCGATGCCAAACGTTCATTGACACTCGTGATGTCACGATGCAAAAGTCCATCAAAGCTGCTGACCCAAGCCTCGGTAATTCCGATTGATCGATACTTGTTTACTAATCGCTCAACATGATCCAAAGGCAAACGACGAAAGGGCCACCGAGACAAATGGGAATTTGTGTCGATGATCCGCTCATCGGGATCGACCGCACCCATCGCGTCGGACGTGGCTGCGGCCACAGTCGCGGAGGAAAGACTGAGTTGAATGACTTGTCGGCGATTCAGCATGATTGATAGATAGTCCAGAGCGACAGGCCGTGTTTTCGCTCTATGATACCAGTCGTCTCACGCCTCGGTGGGTTGTTTACAACACGCAGCTTTCACGAGTTCAATCAATCGTTACTTGGGCGCAATGTCTCGGATCGCTGGAAGGCCCCGAGGATCAAGCCAAGATTTCCCGAACGATCCGCGGCGGCTCGACACCCGTCAGACGCTCCTCCAAGCCGCTACGAGTAAAAAACAAGTCTTGGTGGTCGAGTCCGAGTAGATGCAAGATAGTAGCGTGAAAGTCGTGCACGCTGACCGCGTCTTCGACCACCTTGTGTCCAAAGTCATCTGTCTTTCCGTAGGTGGTGCCACCCTTGATTCCACCACCCGCCATCCACGACGTAAAGGCTTGCATATTATGATCGCGACCTGAAAATCCATCTGCTGATTTTTGCGTCGTCGGGGTGCGACCAAACTCGCCTCCCCAGATCACCAGCGTCGAATCCAACAAGCCTCGCTGGGCAAGGTCCCGCAGCAATCCTGCGACTGGTTTGTCAGTCCGCTGACAGACTCCCCGATGGTTGGCCGCGAGGTCGGCATGACTATCCCAAGGCTGTTCCTCTAGAAAAATTTGCACAAACCTAACACCACGTTCGACCAAACGCCGGGCCAACAAACACCGACGCCCAAATGAATCCGTCCATTTTTCGTTAATGCCATACATTGCTTCGGTAGGCTGGGTTTCTTGTCCAATGTCCAATGCCTCATTCGCCGTCAACTGCATGCGGCCAGCCAATCGATAAGATTCGATTCGAGCGTCAAGTTGGGGCTGATAAGGCCGCTGCTGACGATGCATGTCATCAAGCTGACGCAGTAGTTGCCGAGCGGATTGAGTCACTTCTGCGGGCAGCTCCGCTGTCGGCTTGAGATTCAGGATGGGAGATCCAGTGGGGCGAAATCGGGTTCCTTGGTAGACGGGAGGCAGGAACCCAGCCGTCCAATTCCGTGAGCCGTTCTTCGGCGTTCCAAGCGGATCAGTCAAAACCACATAGGCTGGCAAATTTTGATTCTCAGTCCCCAATCCGTAGACGGCCCACGAACCCAGCGTGGGATATCCCATGAACAACCGGCCACTGTGGATCTTGTACAACGCATTGTCATGATTGGGATGATCTGTCCACATCGAATTGATTAAACAAATCTCATCGGCCATTTTCGCTGTATGTGGTAAGACATCGGCCATCCACATCCCGCTTTCACCATGACGGGCGAACGGATACCGTCCTCCCATCATTACCCCGATGTCACCGGTATCCTGATTCCCAATTTGTTCCACGTTACCTGGATATGGTTGTCCATCCATCCGATTAAGGACTGGCTTGGGATCGAACAAATCCATCTGGCTGGGACCACCATTCATGAATAATTGAATGACCGACGTAGCCTTGCACGCATGATGGGCTGGCTTAGCCGTTAGATCGTAAACACCGGTTGAACCAGGTGTAGCCGCTGGACCTTCACTCGCCGATAAACGCTCGTTTAAAAAATCTTTACTCAAAAGATGTGTCAATGCGGCACCCAGCACCCCATCACTTGTACGGGCAAAAAAATCTCGGCGAGATGTTTGGCTTGAGCGCGGATTCATTCTGGGTTCGCCGTTAATCGACATACAAGAAATTGGCGGAGTTCAAAATCGCATGGCAATAGGCTTCCAACGCCTGATCCATGTTGCCGGGGCCGTCTTGAGCAAGCACTTGCAACATTTCGCTCCCTAATGATATCTCACGATCCGTCGGCAACCTTGTCAAAGCGCGCTGATACACTCCATTCACAAGATCGACTCTCGTCCCCTCCTTTCCAACTTGCTCTCGAACGCGCTTCGCCAACGACCGAGCCAAGTGCCATACATGTTCGTTGTTCATTAACAGCAAAGACTGTGGCGACGTGTTTGAGATGCTGCGTGTCAAGCAATTCGGGCCCATTTCAGGGTAGTCGAATGTCTCCATCAACGTCGGAATCTCGGTCCGCCGATATTGTAAATAAACGCTTCGCCGCCACTGTCCGCCTGCGGTTGGTAACACGTTGACCAATCCATCGCGGGCCACGGACACCAGATCCGGTGGTCCACCACCGGATCGCTCGAGCCGTCCTGAGACGAAAAGCAGCGAATCACGAATCGCTTCTGCATCCAATCGCCTCAAAGGCATGCGTGACAGCAAGCGATTTTGGGGATCGTTATGCAAGCTTTCTTCACTGTTCCGACTCGTTTGCCGATAAGCACGGGAATTCATTATCAAGCGATGCATCGCCTTGATGCTCCAGCCGCGTTCGACAAATTCGATCGCCAACCAATCGAGGAGTTCTGGGTGGGATGGCAGCTCACCCTGAATTCCAAAATTTTCAAGCGTTGAGACCAAACCGGTGCCAAAGTGGTGATACCAAATTCGATTCACCATCACGCGCGCCGTCAGTGGATGATCGGATCGAGTCAGCCAACGCGCAAACGCTAAACGCCGCCCAGTTTTCCCGGCAAAGGGAGGCGTGGAAACAAAAGGGGTCATTCCATCGGTCAAGACAGCAGGGACACCAGGGCCGACCAATTGCCCCGCTTGATTGTGCTCACCGCGGCGTAACAGGTAGGTCGGGGACGGTTCACCGCGATCCCAGAGAGCACGGATCTTTAACGACGGCTCCATTTGCCGAGTGACCTCGATGATCTCCATTTCAGTTACGGCGATCGCTTTCTCCGCCTCAATCACCTGCGATGGCTGTTGATCAGGATCGAGGATTTCAACACGCTGCAACATCTCCACTAAAATTCGCTGTGGCAGCGTTCGATTGTTGTCCGCGATTCGCAACGCCCGAATCGTCTCGCTTCGGTCATCATCGCTTTGCCCAGGGTAGTGATGCACGAGCAACGCAAGTTGCCAGTCTGTCTTCGCTTGCTTGAGCTCATTATTCAGTTGTCTAAGGCGAATCTGTAGCGGCGGATTCACATCTGCGACTCGTTGCCGACGCTCCGAGACATCGATTTGCAGACTTCGGTTCTTAAAGGTCAGCCAATCATGCTCATCAAGCGCACCTTGGAAAATCGCCTTGAAACGATAATAGTCACGTTGCGGCAAGGGATCGTATTTGTGCGAATGGCAACGGGCACAGCCGAGTGTCATTCCCATCAACCCCTCGCCGACCACGGTAATCGCATCACCGATGACACCGAGTCGTTCGGGTACAAAATTCATCGTTCGCGAACCGGTTTGATCGATTCCCATTCTCAAAAATCCAGTGGCGACCAGATTTTCGACCATGGCTTCTGTGATCTCCTTCGCATGTTCGTAATCGACTAACTCATCGCCAGCGAGCTGTTGAATCAAGAACTCGTTGTACGGCTTGTCATCGTTGAAGGCACGGATGACATAATCACGATACTTCCATGCAACTTGACGAATCGGGTCGGCTGAAACGCCACCTTCTGAATCGGCATACCCAGCCAAGTCGAGCCAATACCGGCCCCAACGTTCGCCGTACTCAGGTGAAGCGAGCAGATCTTCAATCATCTGCTGATACCAATTCGGATCACGATCACTTCGCCATCGTTGCCATTGCTCGACGCTCGGCGGCATCCCGATAAGATCGACGTACGCTCGCCTAATCAACACATCCCGTTCGGCCATCGGTGCGAAGGAAAGTCCATTCTCAACAAGTTTTTCTAGCAGTAGCTCGTCAATCGAATCCACTGTCGTTTGCTTGCGAGGTGGTTGAAAAGACCAATGCTGGCGATCCTCGCTAGTAACCAGCGGATCAGCATGAACTGTCGCAACATCCGCCGGAACGTCAAATTCGGTCGCGCCTTCCGCGATCCATTGCCGCAAGACGTCTATTTCAGATTCTGGGGGGCGTCGAATGAAGAACTTCAATAACAGTTCGCGAGGCGGACAAGCTTCGCTTTCGATGCGTTGCACCATCAAGCTACTGTCCGGATCATGCTCGACCAATGCAGGCCCGCGATTTCCACCTCGACGCATTGAAGCAACCGTTCGCAAGTCGAGGCCACCTTCTTGTCGAGAGCGACCATGACAGGCGACGCATCGCAACAACACAATCGGCAACACATCATGTTGCGTCAGTGGCTCCACGCTTGCCGCAGATGATTGCTCGGCCATTCCATCAGCAAGGATCCATTTGCGAATAGTCTCTCGCTCAGCCAACGTTAATTGCGTCTCACCCTCTGGGGGCATCTCGCCCGATTCAACCTGGGTCCATAGAGGGCTTTCCTCGAGCGATCGACCGACCGCCGATTCTCCCGATTCGCCACCCCGATGCAAACCTGCAAGGCTGGAAAGATCCAAGTCCCCTTTGCGAACCGCTGGGCGATGGCAATCGCCGCATTTTGCGACCAACACAGGTTTTACATCGGTCTCAAACCGGGACGGATTTTGAGCCACAGCGGCAGCGAAAACCGAACTACCGAAGAGGATGCAGAAGAACCCCAGGAAAACACGACTGGCCGTCATCTAAACCGAGCTTTTCATTTGCACGAAGTATTTTTCATCACAAACCTTCCCCTGTTTTAATCCATGTTGTTCTGAAAGTGAAACGCCATAACTGCGGCAGGGAAGGCTATTGGTACGGCAGGCAAGGCTGGACTCGGTCAGCTCTCATCCTCGACCGCTGCCTTGGGTGCATTCTTTGCGACCGACTTGATCCCATTCTTTACCGCGGTACTGCCTGAATATGCTTGCCCCGTACCAACCACTTGCCGATTCTTGGCCTTGAGTACGAAATAGTGTTTTCCCGCTTTGTTGGTAAGCGATTCGAATTGCTCTGGTTCCGATGCGTTGTTCTGAACTGACGCGATGCCTTTTTTGGCGGTCGCTTTGGATACGTACATCTGACTGGTCAGAACAACCTCACCATTTGCAGCAAGCAAATTAAAATAGAAAGATCCATTCTTCGCCCGATTGATTTGAAATTTTGCTGGCATCGACATTCTCCTTTGCCTTCCGAGTCATCGCGATTGAGTTCCCGTTGGTCTCGCGACTGTAGAGACGATGATACTATTTTCACCTCCGCCACGGGGAGCGACTGCAACGATTCCCAATCACCCTGCTGGATGAGCGTTACCCCAGCCCTGCACAAAGAAGGGACCATGGCAATTGTTAAATTACGAGAACCTCGTTTCGCACCTGTTTTCGAAAGCAAAGATGATGTTCAAGTTGGGTTAAGATGATGCATAGAGAACATCCGCTACCCAAAATATTTGTCAAGCAATGAACATTCTCGATCTGCGATTACTCCGCCTGGCTTTGCTGGGGGCACTCACGATTTTTCAGCACGGAACCGCGACTGCTGATCCCACTGATGATCTGGTGACGCCCGCAATGGTGAACCTCGCGCCGGCAGCAGGCCGACGAGTTCGCCAAGTGGCGGCTGAATACGCAGACACCGACGTCTACCATTCGCTTTACCTGCCGGTCGATTGGAAGCCGGATGGGAATTATCCCGTTATCGTTGAATACACCGGCAACCGGTTTCCCCCTGGTAAAGGCAGTGGTGAAGTCAAAGATGCGAACCTGGGATACGGTATGAGCGGTGGCCGGGGATTCATTTGGATCGTGATGCCCTATATCGAAAAAGACCAAAAAGAAAATGCCGTTCAATGGTGGGGTGATAAACAAGCAACCGTCGACTACTGCAAAGTCAATTTACCGCGAATCTGCGCGGCGTTTGGCGGGGATCGTGAGAACGTGTTCGTTTGCGGTTTCTCGCGAGGTGCGATCGGGATCAGCTACATCGGATTGGCCGATGAAGAAATTTCATCCTTCTGGCGTGGCGGCTTCACGTTTGATCACTTCGACGGCCAAAAAAACTGGAACTATCCCGATTCCGATCGTCAATCAGCACTGAAACGCCTCGCTCGCCTGGGCGGGCGGCCGGTTCTCATTTGCGGGCAAAATGCAAGCACGGTGCGGGACAACTACCTGATCGATCATCTTGATTTGGCTGAATTCACTTTTCTGGATGTTCCCACAAGCGAACTATTTATGATCCCTGAAGGGCCGTACCTTCATACACATACAGATCTTTGGATGCACCGCGAAAGCGAATATCGCCAGCAAGCCAGGGCATGGCTAAAACGTAACCTCCGCTAACCTTTGCAAGGATGGTGAAGGATTGGGGCACGGCGACGTTTTGGATCGCTTCACCTCGTGAAGAATCCGCAGGCGAAAAGTCGGTTCACGATCGTTGGATGCTTCTCGGTTTAAGTAAGTCGAAACCGTCTTGGTTGGCTGCCCGATGATCCAGCGAAAACCGACCTAGCTTCGACTATTTATGATCGCATGCTAAACTAACGGTAGCGAATCAACTGAATCGTGAATCGGCAATTGCCTTGCGTTGTGAGTACGAGCCTAGATGACCGCCATTCTTGGGATTTCAGCTTACTACCACGACTCAGCGGCTGCACTGATGGTCGATGGCGAGATCATTGCGGCTGCTCAAGAGGAGCGGTTTACCCGCCGCAAACAAGATCACAACTTTCCGAAACAGGCAGTCGAATATTGTTTAGAAGAGGCCGGGATCGCTCCCGAAACACTTGAGTATGTTGGTTTTTATGAAAAACCAATCCGCAAGTTTGAGCGTTTGCTGGAAACTTACCTGACATTCGCCCCCGCAGGCTATCGTTCTTTCCGACAAGCGATCCCACGTTGGCTGAAACAAAAGCTGCACCTTCCACGCGAAATGAGAAAGGGCTTGGACGGTCGATACAGCGGCCGATTTGTTTTTCTTGACCACCATGAATCGCACGCAGCAAGCGCGTTCTTTCCGTCCCCCTATGAAGAAGCTGCGATCCTAACACTCGATGGTGTTGGCGAGTGGTCAACCAGTTGCATCGGAGTCGGACGGGGCAACAAGATCGAGTTAATCGATGAAATACGCTTCCCACATTCCCTAGGACTGCTCTACTCGGCTTTCACCTATTACGCCGGTTTTCGTGTGAACCGTGGCGAATACAAAGTGATGGGTCTGGCGCCCTATGGGAAACCTGTCTATCGGGAGAAAATCCTGCAACACCTAATCGACCTCAAGGAGGACGGTTCTTTTCGCCTGGACATGAGGTATTTCAACTACTGCCAAGGCCTCACGATGACATCGAAAAAATTCCATCAACTGTTCGGTGGTCCGGCCCGAACTCCAGACTCAGAAATGACACAACGGGTGATGGACCTCGCCGCGTCCATCCAGTCGGTCACCGAGGAGATCATGCTGCGGATGTCGCGACACGCCCATGCCAAAACCGGTATGCAAAATTTAGTAATGGCCGGAGGGGTCTCGCTCAACTGCGTTGGAAATGGTCGCATCTTGCGTGAAGGCCCGTTCGATCGGCTGTGGATTCAACCGGCTGCTGGCGACGCTGGCGGCGCACTCGGGACCGCCATGTTTATCTGGCACCAATTGCTGGAAAGACGGCGAACGCCACGCCCCACCGATTCACAACGGGGGTCACTGCTTGGCCCCGGGTTTTCCGACGATGCGATTGCCGAGTCACTTACGAACTGGGGCGCTAGCTTTGATACCTGCGACTCAGATAAGCAGCTGTGCCAAACGACTTCGCAATGGATTATGGACCAAAAGGTGATTGGCTGGTTCCAGGGCCGCATGGAATTCGGGCCCCGCGCATTGGGCGCGAGGAGTATCATTGGTGATCCACGCAGTCCAAAGATGCAGTCCTTGATCAATTCCAAAATCAAATTTCGAGAATCGTTTCGCCCCTTTGCACCGATCGTGTTGCCGGAACATGTGGATGCTTACTTTAAAATGCGGCCTGGCGAGCAGAGCCCTTACATGCTGCTAGTCGCGCCGATCCAAGAAGCGATACGAATTGAGTTAGAACAAGATGAATACTGGGAAGATCGCGGCGGCACGCTGCATCAACACCGATCCCTCATTCCCGCAGTGACCCATGTTGACGATTCCGCGCGTATCCAAACGGTGGACGAGGAGCGAAACCCTCTTTTGAATCAATTGCTGAAGGATTTCCACCAGCGAACCGGTTGCCCCGTTCTGATCAATACCAGCTTCAACATTCGAGATGAACCGATTGTTTGTACGCCAGACGATGCCTACCGTTGCTTTATGACGACCGACATGGACAGATTGGTCGTGGGCCGACATATTTTGCGAAAGGAAGATCAGCCTAAATTTGTTAACGAGGCGAATCGCAGGGAGCATTCCGCTGGCGACAGCAGCCACGGAGATTCGTTGCTATGAGCCTACTCCAAATCAACTTGCGTCCGACCGATCGACAACTTCGGCAGTTTGGACTGGCGTGCCTGGTCGCCTTACCAGCAATTGGCTGGATCTGGGGATGCAGTGGCTCCAAAATTACAACGCTTGCCATGATCGGAATGCTGCCGGCTATTGCAGGTCTGATTGCACCACGAATCCTCAAACCGGTCTTTGTATTTTTGATCTTAGTGGCATCACCCATCGGGATGATCATGGGCGAACTCGCCATGCTCGCAATCTTTTTTGGCATGGTGTTGCCAATCGGACTGCTGCTCCGAATTTTTCAACGAGCTCCGCTGGAACTTGATCTAGATCGGGATAGAGAGAGCTATTGGGAGAACAAAGAGCGTTCCGAAGATGCCGCGACTTATTACCGACAATCCTGATCGGCAAACTACTTTTCTAACGTCGGCCGAGATCAAGAGCCGCAGCGAAACGATTGCAGAGAACAAGCCATGCCGAGAGATGAGAAGCAAACCGAATTCGAAGCCGCCGGTGAACAAAAACCGTTGTCCATCGTGCAAGAATTCGTTCTCTTTATCACCGAGAATAAGAAATGGTGGCTCTTGCCCATCCTGGGCGGTTTGTCGCTCATGGGATTGCTTATCGCGCTCAGCGCGACTGGCGTAGCACCCTTTATCTATTCTCTTTTTTGATCTGCCGGTTGTTTGTGATTACCAACGAGATCAATCACGAGACGACGCAAATTGGAAAGCGACGAAAAAGAGGGACAGCGAAACGAAAGGTTTGAAGAACCGATAGTGACAGACAATGGTGGCGGTACCTCACCGCTCTCCCCCGCAACCGGGAGGAGGGAGCGGTGATTAAGATTTGGCATCAGAACCGCAGGGTGAACCGTGAACTTCCACCACCGATGCTGATCCCGAATCCACTCGACCGAGATCGACTGGGGCGATAACTTTGACCGTACTGCGGGTAAGCTTGGTACCCAGTGGAATGGCGGGGATAACCGTACTGGTAATAATCGCGTCGCACGGTCGGCTGATGGTTGCAGCGGTCCTCGATCAATCGCAATTGCCGCACGTCATCGGATAAGTGATGAATATTCAGCTCGATTGATCGCAGCAGACTTCGAACGTGAGAGGTCTGACCATAGGAGTGCCCGTGACCATGGCCGGCCCTGCATTCGATCTGATGTACGAGCGATTCCAAATGGTGGAACATCGAGTCCAACTGAGCCAAATCGGACTCGAGATGGGCCAAACTTCCGTTGCGGTGAGCCAGGTCGTGCATGTGGTCCGCAAGCCGTGACATCTTGACAGCATCCAGGATCAGATGCCGATACTCGGGCGAATGTCGATAGTGAACACACTCTCGCAGCAACTGCTTGGATTGCCGTTCAATCGACAATGCCAGTCCATCAATGTGGCGGTAGGTGTCGGCTTGAACGGTCGAAACGGTGCCAAGCAGCAGAAGTAATACGGAGAAAGCTTTGGTGCAGGTTGCCATCTGAGTTCCTTTGAATTCCTAGGGTCGAGCGGGTTGCGTGCTCCAAAGACAAGGCTATCCCTGTGCCAATCAACCATCGGAACAGGGCCAGCAATCGAAAAACGCCGCGTTTCACGCAGTTTCCCGCTGCCGGGGGAACCCGAAAACCGAAACAATGAAGCACTCCTTTTGATGACACAAGCTGATCCCAGGTGTCACAATGAACACACTTTGCTGGGGTCTGAAGCGTGCTCGAGCTGGAATGACCATCGCTTTTTGTCACCAGTGATGGTGTTTGCGACTACCAGAGATGCAAAATCAAAAGATGCCCAAAAGCCCCGCCAATCCGTGAAATACCATCGATTGTGAAGGTCTTATTAAAAATTTTCGCCGCTTGACTTGACGGGACACAAAGATGTTAAGTTGCTCGACCGTTTCGCGGTCCTTGGCTGCGAAATTTCTAAAGAACGATGTTGTCGACGCGGCGTGTGCCTCGGAGGCGTTTGTAATCCTCTTTTAATGAGATCAAAGTTTAGATGAAGTTCACCAAATTGATGGCAGCTGCCGCACTCGTCGTCGCTTCCTTCGGCGTTAACACTGCACAAGCCGGTTGCGGAACCTGCGACAAGACGATTGTCGAAAACGCAGTCAGCATCGAAGGTTTCAAGACCCTCGTTGCAGCGGTCAAAGCAGCCGGTCTCGCTGAGACGCTGTCAGGCAAAGGTCCATTCACCGTATTCGCACCGACCGACGAAGCTTTCGCGAAGCTTCCAAAAGGAACGGTTGAGAACCTGCTCAAGCCAGAGAACAAGGATCAGCTGGTAGCTGTGTTGACCTATCACGTCGTGCCGGGCACCGTGATGGCCAAGGACGTCGTCAAGCTCAGCAAAGCGAAGACCGTTCAAGGGCAAAACGTTCGCATCAAAGTTGCTGACGGCAAAGTCAAAATCAACCGTGCCAACGTTGTGAAAACCGACGTCAAGAGCTCGAACGGCGTGATCCACGTGATCGACACTGTGATTCTGCCACCAACGAAGAAAGAAAGAAAGTAAGTCGCAAGACTGCTTCTTTGAAGAACTGAGACGTCAGTCCTTGTGGCTGGCGTTTTTTTATTGCCGAAAGTATCGAACTCCAGTCGTCGCCAACGCTCATGCGGTGGTCACTCCGTTAGGATGTCGCTTGGTGCTCGAACAGTTGCGTTAGAAATCGATGCCAGCGGTCAGCAGATAAAGGCTGGCTGGATCGCTAAAACTGCTGAGAAAGAGTTCATAAAGCTCCCCGACCTTCGTTGATGCCATCATGCTCAGAAAATCCCTACCGCTACTGCTCGTCGCGCTCGTTACTTCCTGGGCACAAGCCCACACCCCAGTTGAATTTTTGGAAGTTGTGGAGGGCAAACCGTCAAACTTGATCGAACACGGCATTGAGCTCAAAGGGATCTTTGATGACGAGAAGTCAATGACGAATCTCAAGGGCCCCTATCGCTTCTCAGCAGCAGTCGGATGCTTGGGACGCAAGGCTGAAAAACAAAAAGCCTACTTGGCGTGGTACAAGATCGTCGCGCCTAAACAGGAAAGGCAGCGCAAAGTCGCCTGCGTTGATTTGATCCGTGGTGCAGACAGCACGCCTCTCACCATTGGATCAGCCGAATTCTTCGTCTCACCTGCGCAACGAATCACGACTGGCGCACCCACGGACATACCGTCTGGCTTGGACCACTTTAAAGCTTACCGAATTATTGACGCGCCCTCCCGCGAGATGGATGTCACGTTGACCGAGTCAATGGGTCCGCCGAAACGAAGGATCGGAAAACCCGCCTATCTCTGCATTGCTTCCGAAGAATGGCATCATGACGAGTTCTTCCCTGCAACACACCGCCGAACAGGTTTTGTCGTCTATGAGTTGGAGCCACAGCAGCAATCGGAGAAGATCACGTTGATTGACCAATTCGGTTTGAACCAAGTCATCACCGAAAAGAGCCAATGGCTGGCGGTCACTGCATCGCTTTCCACCAATCTAGCCGAGTGACGGTCCGGTCTTCCGCCCGTAGGCAAAGCATCAATACCAGCCCCAAGTCGCGCGGTTCGAAAGACTAGACGGGTTCATTTCGCGGGTCGCTGCTCGCAATTTTGTCGACTGCGTGTCCTCATCAGTTCCAGCTTTGACCGGGCTCGTCTCGGTGGATTACACAAAAAGTCGGTCCGCCCGATCCAAGTATCGTAATCGTCGAGCACTGGCCTCCTGAACTGGCCTCACAGATACTCCTGGGCTCGCGTTGCAGTATGATCGCATGCGCGTTGGTCGCTTATGCCAACTCCGAGTCTTTTCGCGGGCTCCACGGCACCCAACCACGTGGCGACTTTGGCAGCGTGTTACGGCAACTCGCAAGAGGCTGACGCCCGGTTTCGGCAAAAATCAGGTTTCGCTCTTACTTAGCGGATCAACAACGATAAGTCCTCAACCGACCGTGTCGTGGCCTGAGGGTCGCACTGGGCGATTGTATGGAATCTGCCATTTGTGCTTTTTTTCCTCTCAACCAGTCGCATCTGCCGCACGCTCGCTTGACGCAATTTTGCGGGTTGCTCACGCAAGCCTGATACCGTCGAGAATGTGCAAATCGAGACCGAGGACGAGTCGTGGCCGGCTCCCAGCCCCCCCAAAACGACTGCCTCACAAGTCACAGGCCTGTTTTCTGTCAGCCTACGTATTTTCAATCTGGAGATTGGTGATTCACAACCGACGTTCTAAGTAGTTTTTTTGTTATCACGTCTCGCCGATCGCCCCACCGCGGCAACGAGAAAGTTACGATAATAGGCAATTGACTGAACGGACTCACAAAACGCATTAACGCGAATATCGCGGTTACGTAGCTCGGAGAAAAAAATGAAAGGCGTCATTTTCACGGCATTTCTTGATCATGTGGAGACTGAACTCGGCCTTGAAACGCTAGACAGCATCATCGAATCCTCCGACTTGGCAACGGGCGGGGCCTACACGGCGATCGGCACTTACGACCATGCCGAATTGGTGCAAATGGTTGTCAAGCTCTCTGAACTGACCGACATCCCAGTCTCAGACCTATTGAAAGGCTTCGGGTTGAAACTTTTCTCGCAATTGGCAAACGGCTATGCAGGCCTGCTCGGGGATGCGAGCGACAGTTTTTCGCTGGTTTCCAGCATTGATAATCACATCCACATTGAAGTCCGCAAGCTTTACCCCGACGCCGACCTACCGAACTTCTCACATGAGAGAATCGACGACGACACTTTGGTCCTGACGTATACCTCAGAGCGAGGCTTCGCCGACGTAGCAGAAGGTTTACTCATGGGGTGTTTCGCGTATTTCGACGAGGACATCGAGATCAAACGCGAGGATTTAAGTGGCGGGACAGCAAAGCACGTGCGATTCCATCTCAAACGCAAAGGTTTGGGAGATGAGTGAAATCGATTTGCTGAAGCGAAAGCTTCAGCGAGAACGAAGCTCCCGCTTGCAGGCGGAAGAACTGCTTGAAGCGAAGAGCCACGAACTTTACCAGCTCAACCAGGAACTCAAGAACCTCAACCGATCGCTTGAAGATCGAGTCGAAGCGAGCACGGCTAGCATTCAAAGAGCAAACTTGATGCTGTCCACCCTTCACGACACCGTCCTCATGGCGGCAGAGGTCGAAGTCTATGAAGACGCTCTACGGCAGTGCTTAGAATCGGTCTGCCGCTTTACCGCCTCGCCCCTAGGTCATATCTACTTAACGCCTGATTCCGAGGAGAGCCATCTGTCCTCTACCTCGATTTGGTATGACTCAACGGACGGGCAGTTTTCTGCTTTTCAAAAAGTTACTGAGAGCATTCAGATAAGGAAGGGAGACGGATTGGCCGGGCGTGTTTGGGAAACCGGTGAATTGCTTTGGTTAGGCAACTTATCGACCGACAACAATCTGCCCCGTTTTGCTGCCTGCCCCGACTCCGGCCTGAACGCGTGCTTTGGATTACCAGTCAAGATCGACGGCAGAATCGCAGCGATTCTAGAGTTCTTTTCCTGCGAACCAATTGATAAAGAAGCTGAGTTGATCGCATTCCTGCGTTTACTTGCGACCCAGGTTGGCCGCGTACTTGAACGACAGCATGCTCTCATCGAGCAGCAATTTGCTCGTCAGGAGGCTGACAAAGCGAACCAAGCCAAGAGCCAGTTCCTGGCCAACATGAGCCATGAAATTCGCACCCCAATGAACGCCATCATTGGAATGACCGAACTGGTCCTAGATACCAAGGTGACACCTTCACAGCACGAATACTTGGCGATGGTGCTGAATGCCGCTGAAAACTTGCTGTCCTTGGTCAATGACATTCTCGATCTGTCAAAGATCGAGGCGAACAAGATTCAACTGGAATACCGGACGATTGATCTAGAAGAATGTATTTTCGGGCCCCTGAAATCACTCGCGCTTCAGTCGCATCACAAAAAAATACAACTCCTTTGCGATATCGATCCAAACGTACCGAAACGAATCATCAGCGATGCGACTCGACTGCAACAAGTGCTTTTCAACCTCATCGGAAACGCCATTAAATTCACACACCGAGGTGAAGTGGTACTTTCGGTGAGCCGCCAACAAGACGAAGCGGGCCAATCGTGGTTGCATTTCTCCGTCAGCGATACTGGCATTGGAATCGCAGAGGAAAACCAGGCAAAGATTTTCGGCGAGTTTGAGCAAGCCAGTTCCAACACGACAAGAGAATTTGGTGGTTCCGGTCTGGGACTTTCAATCAGCAGTCGG
>JAQWPZ010000154.1 GCA_029245125.1 Rubripirellula sp. | reverse complement strand
CGTTATGAACAGTAGCTGCTTCGGGTTTTGCTTCGCCTTTGTCCTTGGGACAGCTGTTTCCCGGTATTTTGTTGGGTTGTTCGTCTCCCTCTGCCGCTACTCGGGCATCTCCATGGATTCCCATCATGCACTGGAAACTCGTGAGTTCCGGGTGTTCTGTCACCGTTTCGCCTCTGAAACGCTTCCCGTTGACTGGGAAAGCGGCCTTCATTCAGCAAGCAGCAGGATGGCACCGGGAGGCTTACAGCAACGCTTCGTCTTTGGGCGTTGGACCATCATTGGGTTTGGATCCCAGTCGATTCCAGCCCTGGCCGTCGATTCCAGCCCTGGCCGTCGATTCCCGGCCATTGCAGGAAAGCCACCTCTGAGGGGCAGCGTAAGCCCGGGTTGTGGTGATCTGTAGTCTGCTTTTGCATCAACAGTTGCTGGTAGAAGTCAAACGCCGATCCTCGGAGTCGACAAGCTAACCTAGGAGCTTCGGGTTGAGAGGATTTTAGCGTCTCAAAGAATTCTTCGATTCCATCCTCTTTTCCGGGGAAGCGTGATTCCGATCCACCCGAATGTAAGTTGGTGAATGCTGGTTCATGCAAAGCTGAGTTGCTGATACCGCTTCGCGATGTTCATTGTTCGATGATCATTGTTCGATGATCAACTTGATGAAGCGTATCTGCGACGTGTTGAGGTTGCGGTCGTTTAGGAACGGTGAAAACACTACTTGAGCTGCTCTGCGATCGATGCCTAGCCTGCGGCAAACAATTTGAGAGGGGGAATGATTCTTTGTGCTGCTTGCGACTGTGTGCGATTTGGCGAACCTGTTTCGCATGACCTCATTAACCGCGCTAACCCAATGACGAACCGCTACGTGAGTTTTCCGCGAGCGGGCACCTGGTAGTCACCGAACTTGTCAGGAAGTGACGGTGGTGAATCTGCGAACGATTTGATTTCTTGTGGAAGATAAGTTTCCCTCGAAGCAAATGCGTCGTCCCATTTTATTTCTCGCCCTTCGTATGCCGCCATCCGCCCCATGATTCCAGTCATGGTTGCCGCCACTGCCTGCCCGACTTCGTTGTAACGCTGGCCTCGCTGGATTGCCTGAAATAAGACGGCCTGCTCCTCCTGGTACATGTTCACTGAATCCGATTTTGAGGAACGCCAGATCGCATTCCCTTTCGAATCGTTGATATTGCCGGAGATGAATTCAGCGGATCCTCGTGCGCCCTCAACCGTGATCTCATTTCTTAACTTGTCTTTGTTACTGGGCCAGTGGCTGGATTTCAATTTCACGGTTGTGCCATCACGATAGCTGTATTCGAGATCAAAGTGATCATAGATCTCACCGTGGTCAGGTCCCTGACGTTCCTTTCTGCCACCTGAGCCAGTCACCTGGACGGGTGAATTCCCAATGACCCAGTTGCATAGATCCAAATTTTGACAACCTTGCTCAACGAGGTAGTCTCCTGAGAGCCAAACAAAGTAGTACCAATTGGTCAGTTGGTACTCCAGCTCACTTTGATTTGGCTGTCTTGGACGCACCCAGACTCCACTGCGCTGCGACTCCACGCGAATGGATCTTATTTTGCCGATTGCACCACCCTGCAATCGAGTACACATGTCTTGTGTGTTCTTGCTATGGCGGTACTGAAAACCGCATCCGACCGCCAATTTCTTTCGAAGCGCAAGCTTATTCGCCGCGACCACTCGACGAATACCGGTCGCATCCACTGCGAGAGGGTTTTCCATAAAAACGTGTCGACCAGTTTGAATAGCAAGCTCAAAATGCTGTGGCCGGAATCCCGGCGGAGTCGCCAGCACGACAACATCGACATCTTCGTTCATCAATTCCTCGTACGCAGTGAGGCCAACAAATTGCCTCGCTTTTGGAACGCTGAATTTTCCTTGATGTTTGCGGCTGATGGTTCGTACAGCGTTATCAATTCTTGGTTGAAAAATGTCTGCCAACGCAACCACGCGCGCGTCAGGATTACGATCGAGAATGTTGTTGATCACGCCGACTCCGCGGCCGCCACAACCGACCAAACCAACATTGATGGTTTGTCCATTCGAAGCGGAAGATGCGTTGGTCGTTGTATGAACCCCAAGCGTGACGCCAAGCCCCGTCGACGTCCATTTCGCACAGGTTGCAGCAGTCAATGTCTCCCGCAAGAACTCTCGTCGCGGTCGTTTTTCTGTCTTCGACGGGCTCTGTTTTTTAGACTGATTTGGGAGCATAGCGATGGGAATGGTGAAAGTTGAATCTTGGTGATAATGAGATGCACAATGGCTCGGTGTTTGTAAATCCTAATGCCGCAGACAGGGACAATTGATGCGCACTGCGTAGCTTTAGCGACATCCAACTGTCATTGGGCAATTCTTGATGCGGTCCACGACCATTCTGCTCCATTCTTGGAGAACCCTGAGCCGGTCACGTTCCCTCCTTCGACCATGCCGGAGAAATGCGCGAAATCATTATTGATACGAATGGTGAGCTTTGGACCAAGCCATTTCCAAGACGCATTCTCCCGCAGTCCACGACCTGCTTCGTAATGGAGAATGCCATTTACTTGAAAGTAAAAAACATACTTGTCGCCATTGGAATCAGACACATTCCAAGTTGTACCCGCCAGATTCTTATCCACAGGTGAGGCCGTCGTACCGACCGAGATCCGATCATTTTCGTTTTCGGGCGACTGGGCAGGACGTCCCGTTTGAGTCGACTCAGGGTTTGCGGTTTCCGTCGCCCCAGTCGATGTTCTTGGTTCTGTTCCCGGGGAACCGACGGTGCCTTCACTCGCAACCACACTCGCTGGAGTACCGCTTGTTGTTATCGCCGCATTGGCTGTCCCATCACCGCTATCCGCATCATCGCTGCTGCCTGTCTCATCGCTGCTGACTGCCGAGGAGGAAACCTGGTCTCGTTCATCCACTCCGGTTGAGGGGTTGAACAGGGCCGAGTCCGTCGGCGCTTGTTGACCGGAACTCGTAGAGATCCCCGCAGAACGAAGATCTCCATCATCCGACGTGGACCGATCTCCCAGCCACTGGATACCAACCAGAAGCAGGACCACAAGGAACACCGAACCAACCAAGATCCCCTGCAAGCGGCGCGTTTTTCGTTGCTGACTTAGCTTGTGAGTGTTGACTGGGCGTGCCATCGCATGGGAATCGGCCACCACTGTGCCAAGGTTCGGAAATTCGCGTTTGCTTGAGGCATCATTCAATAAAACGATGCCAGGATCCGGAGTCGAACGATCCGAAACGGGATCTTCCGTATCATGAGCAGCCGCTAACGCTGCTGTGTGAGTCGCTTGCTTCGCTGCTCGCTTCCTCAGTTGTGAGAGAAGCTTTTTCGCCTTTTCGTCGGACGGACGCAGGTCAAGAAACTTTTCTACTTTCGAAATCAAACCTTCCAGCTGTTTCGATGCGACTGCTAGCCGAATCTGTTTGCCGAGCGATTGAATTTCCTCGATACGCACAGATAACTCTTTACGTAAAGCAGCGACTTCAGAATTAGCAAGCGGCTCTGGGACCCGATCGAGTAGCGGCAATGCGCCGTCAAGGTCGTGGGTCTGGATCCGCTCTCGCACCAAGGCCAGAATTTCATCCCTTTGTTTCTCAAGGCCAGAAAACTCTGCACGGTATTCTGAAAGTTTTTGGGAAGCCCATGTCCGATGCGTTTCAAACGCCGGATGATCCAGCCCGATGATCTCTTCCAACTGCTCGATCGCATCGGCGTGGCGATACCTGCGACGTAGCGATTCGATATCTTTTTGTTGCTGGAATAGTGCGATACGCTTTGCATCCAATTCCTTCGCCAGGTCGGCGCCGCACTCGCCACAGAACGTAACCCAGACACCGACTTTTTCATTACAGCCCGGACATGGTTGCAGCAAGTTTTCGCCACACGCTTCACAAAACGTTTTCTTGACATCATTGATGTGCTGGCAGTTGCCACATTGCCCGGGCGTCAATCGACGCACCGAGTTTTCCGCTGAAACTTGTGACTGCAGTAAGGCGTCACGAAATGCACGGCAATCGGCGAATCGCTTTTCCGGGTTCTCCTCCAATGCCCGGAGCACCGCCGCACGCATTGATTCTGGTAAACGGTCAGGACGAATCACACGTGGAGATTCACCGGTTACCATTTGATAAACGGAGGCCGCCAACGCCCATTGGTCGCTTCGGGCATCGGCACGACTTGCATCCCGATGCTGCTCGGGAGGCATGAAGTCAAGTGTTCCCAATACGGCGCCGGCTTTGGTCTGGCCCCGATCTCCGTGGCCCCGATCTCCGCTCTCAAACCGTGCCAAACCAAAGTCGG